>NZ_JBIMSN010000041.1:0-34833 GCF_043944905.1 Antrihabitans spumae | reverse complement strand
CACCCCATTTTCACCCCAGCAGCGCGTCCGGAGGGCACCTTTAACTCACGAGCGGCGGAGCCGCATGTCAGCCCGGTGCCGGGCAATCGACGTCGCCCATAACCATTCTGGCGTCGAGGCTGATGTCGGCAGGTAGCTCGAGCAACCCGCCATCGAGCACAGTTGCCGTCGCGTTCTGCAGTACGACGCTCTGCGCTTCGAGCCCGAACTCGTATGGTGATGCGCCAGCCAGCAGCGGCACACCAGGTATTGCAATTTCGGTGGGGCTCTTGTTCACGGCGGTATTTCCTTGGGCCTGCAGGAAAGCATTCGCATCGAAGACATCGAGCGTGAGGCCATTGACCTCGATCTCGGATGTCGAAGGATCCTGGTCTCCTGCAAACAGCAGCAGCGTCACGGTTTGCCCGAACATGGAGGCCTTCTCGGTTAGGCAAACCCCGTTCGCGTAGCCATGGCCGATAAGGAACGTCGCCACCCACTCGCTACTGGGTTGACCGTTGAAGTCCTTGGTCGGAACGTTGCGGACGATGGCCGCAACCTGATCTGTTTTCAAACCATCGACAGCCAACTCACCACGTGCCGACGTCGCAACGAACGACGAACCGAGCGCGCCGTTAAGAGCGCTGACAGCCATTGCGGTGACTGTGGCGAATCCTGCGATCATGGCGATGCTTGCGCGCCCCCAGCGAGTTCGATAGGCGACCGCGTGGGGTGCATCGTCTGAGTTCGGAGTCATTTCGTCTCCACCCGCACTCCTGCGACAGGCGCGGTCACGGCTGGTTTGCCAGGATCCGTCGTGACATTGAGCCCTATCGCATAGATATCGAGATTTGCGGCCGGGATCGTATTCGGAAGCGGGACGCCGTAATCGATCAACACCCCCAACACGGGTATCAGCGACGTCAGCGGCAGGCACGGACCGAACTTTCCGAGCGGTCGGTCTTTGAACTGAGCGAATACGTCCGCGATTGCTGCGAGCAACGAGTCGAGGCGACCTCCGAACACGCCCGCGTAGCCGATTACCACCGAGTACAACGTCTCCGGCGTCACGCATAGCTCGAGCGACTTGACGTCGAGCCACAGATCGACGATCGAGCCTTGATCGTTGCCCGCAATTGCGGCTTTACTCAGGTCGCTCCCGTTCGGGTTCGTGATCACGAACTTGTGATCGTCGCGGTCGTGGCTGATTTCGACGTCGTCCAACTCGATTCGACTGACGCGCAAGTAGGTCGTCGGCACCGAATTCGTGCCGTCCGCCAGCCGCAAGACTTGGTTGACTACCGCCTTCTGCAGTCCGACTACTCGGGCGGTAGGTGCTTGGATTCGAGCGGGCACGGCAGACGGTAGATACCCGACCGACTCGGGGGGCGGCGGGGGAGCGTTGCGGAAGCCAAGGGCAGACGCGACGTTTCCCGGACCGTATGCCGACATCGCGAGCAGGAGCGAAATACCGATCAACGTCACCAAGCGTCGTACGCGGGTTTGCGCCGATGACTTGGCGCCCATCATCCGGTCTGCTCGGTCGGCTTGGGTTCGGACACCCCGGTGGCGTCCGTTGTGGCCGTCGACTTCGTCAGATCGACAACAGCTTTCGCCTCGTCGATGACAGCGGGGGCTGCATCGTCTTCGGTCTTCGCCACGGTCTTCGGCGCAGTCTTCGACCGCCGTGGCTTCGTCGGTCCCCAGCTCAGCGTCATCGCGCTGCCGATGATTCCGAACACCATTCCGATGAACAGGCCACCGAGGTTCGAGATGACGAAGGACACTATGGCAAGTAGCAGCCCGATGAGTCCCGCGAAGAATCGCTGGCTCGGTGAAATCCATGCCGCGACGCCGCACACGATCAGTCCGCCACCGGCAAGCCAACCGCCGAAACCGGTCAGGCCTGCCGAGAACATGATGTGAAATTCCACCATCGACAGCCGCAGGATCAACCAACCGCCGATCAGCATCCACAGCCCACCCCAGAACGGGCGACTGCGGCGGAAGCCGCGGAACCACAGCCGTGCACTGTGCACGTGTGGTCGTGCGGATGCCACCAGCGCAGCTACTCGTCCCGGCTTGGCGGATTCTTCACGCGCTGCTTCTTCGCGCGCGCCCGAATCCGCGGCCGCGTGCTCGTCGACGCTCAGCAAGTTGTCACCTCACCGGGTTTGATCGACGCTTCGAAGACAGGGGCTTCCAGCGACCCGAGGATGCTCGCGCCGTAGGCGGTACCCGTGACGTCGTTCAGAACGGCAGTACCTTCGCTCGCGTCGAGGCCGAACCCGCCCGGCTGACCGCCGAGGGACTGACCGTTGACCGAGATGTCGTCGGCGGACTTGCCGATGAGGGCGTTGGTGAGCTTGACACCCTTCGCCTGCAAGCCTGTGACATCGAACTGCACGTTGGCGCCGGACGCCTTCTGCTCGTTCTTCGGCGCGCTGATGACGACCGAGTAGGTGACGCCGAGCATCGACTGCCGTGCGATCAGGCACACATCGTCGATGCTGCCGGACCCGAGCACTGCGTGCAGGATCGCCGTCGGCTCGGTCGAGCCGTCCGGGTTCTTGACGTTCGCCTGCGCCATGACGATGCCGAGTCCCTGCGCGTCCACACTGCCGATCGCAAGGGTGACCGGCTGGTTCGCGACGTTGAAGTTCGCCGCGAGCGCTCCTTGACTGATTGCACTGCCGAGGCCCGCGACGATGGCGAGCGACGGAACCATGACAAGCGCGCCGCGACCCCAGCGAGTTCCCTTGGTCGCGTCACCTTCCGCTTCGGCAATGATCTGGCTGTTCCAGGATGAAACGGTGTCGGTTGCCCGCCCGCGTGCTCGCAGCGCCAGCTTCGACGCCGATTCGCCGATATCTCTTGCGAGATTGTGAATCGTCGATTTCATGCTGTTGGATCCTTCCGACGTCTGCGGTTCGAGCAGTCGATCTTCGAGTGGCTTGCCGTGAGGTTCGTGGTCGGGTTCGGTTCTCGATGTCATCGGACCTTCTCCACTGTCGGTTCGGCGTTCGCGCCTGATTCGGAGCCGTCACCCGATGCGGATGCACCAGTTCCCGCTGCATCTCCCGGCGCCCATCCGAAGGCCAGACAACCGCCGATGATGCCTGCCATCATGCCGACGATGAACCCGCCGAGATTCGATACCGGAAACGAGATGAGCGAGACGATCACAGCGATGAGTGCCGCAGCCCGGCGATGGCTCTGCTTGAACCAGATGGTCAACCCCATCGCGATCAGCAGCACGGCGCAGACATAACCCCCGATTCCGCCGATTCCGAGATGGATGATCTCGGTGACCGGTCCGAGCGGGAACCAACCGATCACAGCTCCGGCGAAAATGATGAAGAGGCCGCCCCAGAAAGGCCTCGACCACCGGAATTGCCTGAAACGCTCGATAAGTTTCATCATCGCGCCGCTAGTAGCATTCGCCGTGCTCGGTGCCGCGACCGCGACCGATCTTGGGAATGCCGATGCCGTTGAGCTTTGCTGTGCCGGAGATCGTTGCACCCTTCGCAGTCGCCTGTAGTTGCGCCATTCGGACGACGCCGGGTGCGTCGATTCCGATGGAACCAGGCGTGCCGCCCGAAATTCCGTCGAGTTCGGACGCGTCCTTGTTGATGGCGACCGGATCCTTGACGTTGCTCCCGTCTTTAGCCGGTGCGTTGCCGTCCGACGTCGCGGCATTGAGCGCAACACCTTTGATTGCCATCAATTCGGCAGCAGCCTGTAAATCCTTCACCGTTGCTTCGCCATCGGTGTTGATTTGCAACGTGTTTGTCCCGATCAGCGGAAATGTCAGTACCAACGATATGCAGATTCCGTCGGCCAACTCGGCTTCGGGGATGGCAGCCATCAAAATGGGTGCATGTGACCCGTCCTTCATCTCGATCGTGGACGGATACGCCGAAAGGCCCTGTGTCGCAACGGCTGCACCATTGGATGCCAATTTGAAATCTTGACCGGACAACGCCAGATTCAATGGCAGCACACCCTGAATTGTCATAACCGTCAGCGCTCCAACGCCGAGTAGGGCGGGGATGAAGAGCATAAGGCTCTGCCGCCATCGTGTGTGACCACGATCAGCCTTTTGCATTGGTTGCCCTCAAAAAGTCGCCGAGATTTTGGTTAACGTACCGCATCGTCCGTTCGGGTCGGCGCGTTTGACCGAAACGTGAGGTCCCAGCAACCTCTCGCCGCCGGGGGCTTCGGATGTATCGTGGCCCAGTCCCGAGAGAACAAGGAGGTGAGACCCATAAACGCAAGTTCACCCGTGGTGCTCGCCGACCTCGACGCTAATCGCCGATAGCTGACCGGCGAGCACCCAACGGCATATTCCGAAAGGTGTTCATGTCAGATCTTGTTCCCGCACTGCACAGTTCGTTGGACGACACCGTTGCCGCGCTACGTGCCGCAGGCTGCGTGTTCGCCGAGGACGAAGCCCGCTTGCTACGCGCCGCAGCGAGCGATTCAGCCGCACTCGCGGCGACGACCGAGCGACGAGTATCCGGCGAACCCCTCGAACACATTCTCGGTTGGGCGGAGTTCTGCGGTCGCAGGATCAGGGTGACACGGGGTGTATTCGTCCCACGTCGACGAACCGAACTACTCGTGACCGAAGCCGTCGCGGTTACCCGGCAGCACTCCGTCGTCGTGGATCTCTGCTGCGGATCGGGAGCGGTCGGCGCAGCATTGCGCGCCGAGTCGGCCGGTATCGACCTCTACGCCACCGACATCGACGCTACCGCTGTGTCGTGCGCGCGCCTGAACATCGAGGACGCACACGTCTACGAGGGCGACCTGTTCGCGCCGCTGCCGTCGACACTGCGCTGCCGTGTCGATGTGCTGCTGGCCAATGCGCCCTATGTGCCGACCGGTGCGATCGACACCATGCCGCCGGAGGCTCGGATGCACGAACCGCTGGTCGCCCTCGACGGTGGGTCCGACGGCCTCGACATCGGTCGGCGAGTCGTTCACGAAGCGCCACGCTGGCTCGTTCCGGGCGGTCGTCTCCTCATCGAAACGAGCGAGCGTCAGGCGCCGGAATTGGCAGCTGTGTTCTTCAGCTGCGGATTCGCTGCTCGCGTCGTTCGATCCGAGAAGTTGGATGCGACGATCGTGGCAGGCACACTCACCGACCGCAGCTGACCTACCCCAGGATGTTGTCGATGTAGCACCACCGCCACGCTTCGCCGGGCTCGACACTGCGCATCACCGGATGGCCGGTCGTGCGGAAGTGGCCGGTTGCATGGTTGCCGACCGAGGATTCGCAGCATGCGATATGTCCGCAGGACAGGCACATTCGCAGATGGACCCAGGTATGTCCCTCGTCGATGCATTCCTGACAGATGCCGGGACGGTCGGGCACGCACACAGCCGGAGCCTCTTCCAGGTGTTCGCAGCCACCTTTGACGGCTGCCGTGAGGCGTTCCTGCTGCAGGTCGTCTTCGGCTTCGTCGAGACGATCGATCATCGACTCCTCCAAGTCGAGAACACCCATCACAACCTGCAGCACCTCGTGGTCCAATGTCCCGGCGTCGCGCACGCCGAGCACGGCTTCGCGCTCGGCCTGCAACATCTTCAGGCGTAGCCTGCGGTACTCCTCGCTCGGCGTCATCTTGTCCGACTCGGTCGGTCCGAGTCGCTCCCACGACGCGTTGGTGCGCTGGGCGAGTCGACCCCGCAGGCTGTCGATGATCTGCGGCGAGGTGTCGGGGGTCGTATTAGCATCCAACGCGGCGAGGCCGGCGTCGGCGGCAAGTTGCAACAGACCTGCCTGCTGCAACGCGTCTTCGGCACGTGATGGTCCGCGCAGCTTCAGTAGGCCGACCAGCCACGGCAACGACGTGCCCTGCACCAGTAGGGTGCCGCCGACGACGACAAGGGCGATGAGCTTGAGAACGTCCAACTCGGGTGTCGTGTCGGGCAGCAGGAGCACCGCAGCCAGTGTTACGACGCCACGCATTCCCGCCCACGATGTCACGACGATCGCCTGCCATGCGGGTGCGGTTTCGGCGGCCCGAATGCTCGGTACCAACAGTCTTGGCAGATAGGTCGCGGGGAAGATCCACAACGGCCGTGCCAGGACCACGGCAAGAAGTACACCGATACAGGCCGCCACGATGCGGCCGTGATCGACGCCGCTGTGCCAGGCGTCGTCCACGATCACACGGACCTGCAGACCGATGATGAGAAAGACCGTGCTCTCGAGAATGAACTGAATCGTCTGCCAGTTGGTCCGCTCCGCGATCCTCGACGCTGCGCTCTGCCAGACGGGCGCGCCGTGACCGAGTATCAAACCGCAGGTGACGACCGCGATCACGCCGGATGCGTGCACTTTCTCGGCGGGCAGGTACGCCGCAAACGGAGCGATGAACGACAACGAGGTATCGAGAACGGGATCGGTGATGCGGCGCCGCAACATGGAGAGTGCGATCGCGATGACGATGCCGATCGCGGCGCCACCACCCGCGGCGATGACGAAGTCGCCTCCTGCTTGGAAGATGCTGACCGATCCGCCGATCGCGCCGATGGCGGTTCGCAGTGTGACGAGGGCGGTCGCGTCGTTGAACAGCGACTCGCCCTCGAGGATCGTGACGATCCGACGTGGCATTCCGATACGCCGTGCGACCGCTGTTGCCGCAACGGCGTCGGGCGGGGCGACTACGGCACCGAGTGCGACCGCGACGGCAAAAGGGATCGGGAGGATCAGCCAAACGACGATGGCGACCACGAAAGTGCTGAACAGGACAAGCCCTACGGAAAGCAAAGCGATAGCGCGACGATTCGCTTTGAAGTCCACGAGCGAGGTCTTGATCGCTGCCGTGTAGAGCAGCGGCGGCAGTAGCCCGAGCAGGATCCATTCCGGTTCGACGTCGATGTCCGGGATGAACCACAGGAACGACGCAATGACGCCTGCCACGGTCAGGACGAGCGGTTCCGACACACCGAAGCGCCGTGCCGCGGCCGCGAGAGACACGCTCGCGCCGACCAGTAGAACGAGACCGAGAGCTATGTTCACCATCGCATCGTGCCAGTCGTTCTCGTAACGTGTCGGTGTGGTGTCGGTGGGCACTGTTAGCGTCCGCGACCATGAATGCACCACTGGCAGGAAAGGTCGCGCTGGTTGCAGGGGCGACACGCGGAGCAGGGCGTGGCATCGCGGTCGAACTCGGGGCGGCGGGAGCGACCGTGTACGTGACGGGGCGTTCGACGCGGTCGCAGCGATCGGAAATGGATCGCGACGAAACGATCGAAGAGACAGCCGAATTGGTCGATGCCGCAGGAGGACACGGGATCGCGGTCCAGGTCGACCATCTGATACCAGATCAAGTCCGCGAACTTGTAACGCAGATCGAACGGGAACAGGGTGCACTCCACATCCTCGTGAACGACATCTTCGGCGCGACGACGATGGAATGGGACAAGTCCGTCTGGGAATCGGATCTCGACATCGGACTCCGAACCTGGCGGCTCAACGTCGAAACTCATGCCATCACGAGCCATTTTGCGATACCGCTGCTGTTGCAGACACCGGGCGGTCTGGTCGTGGAGGTCACGGACGGCACCGACGAGTACAACGCGTCGAATTATCGGGTGTCGTTCTTCTATGATCTGGCCAAGGCGTCGGTCAATCGGATGGCATTTGCGCTCGCACACGAGCTGAAAGACGCTGGCGCAACTGCGTTGTCGCTGACTCCGGGCTGGTTACGTTCCGAAGCGATGTTGGATGCCTACCAAGTCACCGAAGAGAATTGGCTCGATGCGACGAAGTTCACGCCACATTTCGCGATCTCGGAGAGTCCGGCCTATGTCGGACGCGCTGTCGCTGCGCTTGCCGCAGATCCCGAGAAGGCGCGCTGGAACGGCAGTTCCGTGTCGAGCGGCGAACTTGCAAAGGTGTATGGATTCACCGATATCGACGGCAGTCGACCGGACGCGTGGCGCTACCTGGTCGAAGTGCAGGATCCGGGTAGGCCTGCAGATGTGACGGGCTATCGCTGAGCGCTGGCCGAGCGCGTCGCATCGAGTGCCGCGTCGAGCGTTGCCGCCCACTGGGTGACGATGCGCCCGCGTCGCGCCGAGTCGTCGGTCAGGAGGTCGGCCAGGCCAAGGCCGCGGGCGAGGTCGAGGGTGGCTTGGACGAGGTGGTGCGTTGCTCGGTCGGAGTCGTCGACACCGAGCGCCTGAATGGTCGTGCGATGCGCGACCCGGCCGAACTTGGCTTCGAGCGGGACGATTCGTTCCTTGAGTAGCGGGTCGGCGGCCGCTGCGGTCCACACCTGGACTGCGGCTTTGAACAGCGGTCCTGTGAAGTACTCCATGAGCCCGGTCAGCACGGCTTCGGTCTTCTGGACCGCAGGAGCCGACGCCGACGCCGCTACCGCCTGTTGCATACGAGAGTCGAACATGTGCTCGAGCGCGGCGGTGATGAGATCTTCCCTCGTGGGGAAGTGGTGCTGGGCAGCCCCGCGAGAAACGCCCGAGTGCTCGGCAACGACCGCGACTGTTGTTGCACCCCAGCCCATTTCGGCAAGGCACACGATGGTCGATTCGAGCAGTCGTTGGCGGGTGGCGCGACTGCGATCTTGTTTGGGTTCTCGTACGGTCGTCACGCCATCCACCTCCGTCGCTGCTACTGGGCCCAGCTCGGTGGCCGTCGCTGCAGGAAGGCTGTCATGCCTTCCATCGCTTCCGCTGTACCGAACAGTCTCGCCGATTGGGCCGCCAGCCTATCCGCCGACGAGTCGAAGTCCGCGAGGACGGCCGCGGTCGTCAGCGCTTTCGATTCGGCGAGTCCCTGCGGCGAACTCTTGCGTAGTTCGCCGAGAATCGTGGCGACCGTGAACTCTGCGTTGTCGGCTGCAGTTGTGATGAGCCCGAGCCTTTCGGCCTCTTCGGGTCCGAACTTCTCACCGGTGAGGAAGTAGCGGCTCGACGCTCGCGACGACAATCGGGGGAGCACCGTCAGGGAGATGATCGATGCGGCGAGGCCGAGACGTGCCTCGGTGAGGGCGAACGTGCTTGCCGGACCCGCGACGACGATGTCGCAGGCGCCGACGAGCCCCATACCGCCTGCACGGACGTGCCCGTCGATCCGACCGACCACAGGCTTCGGCAGTTCGACGATCGCTCGAAGCAGGCCGATCATCGACCGCGTCCGCTCACTTGCTGCCGTCGCTGGATCACTTGCCGCGGTACTGGCTTCGCTCAGATCCGCACCGGCACAGAAGGTATTGCCGGTGTGGGTGAGCTCGACAGCACGCACGTCCGCGTCGTCGCGAGCCGCCGCGAGACCGGCGAGCAGTTCCTTGACGAGACGGCTCGATATCGCATTGCGATTGTGCGGCGAATCGAGAGTGATCGTTGCGATGCCGGCCGCTACGTCGTAGCGGACATAGGGTGCCGTTTCGGTCGCTGTCATCAGTACGACCTTTGCAGCCCGAGCGAATGCTGCGCGACGAAGTTCAGCACCATCTCCCGGCTCACCGGGGCGAGACGCCCGATTCGCGCGGCGGCGAGCATCGACGCCAGGCCGTACTCCTTGGTGAGGCCTGCGCCACCGTGAGTCTGAATTGCCTGGTCGAGAGCCCTGATGCTGGCTTCGGCGGCGGCATACTTGGCCATGTTCGCCGCCTCGGCCGCACCGAAGTCGTCGCCGCTGTCGTACAACGTCGCGGCCTTCTGCATCATCACTTTGGCGAGCTCGAGCTCGATCTTGATCTGTGCGAGTGGATGCGAAATACCCTGGTGTGCACCGATTGTCGTCTTCCACACGGTGCGCTCGTTGGCATACTCCACGGCGCGAGCGAGTGCGTACCGTCCCATGCCGATGGCCATTGCGGCACCGAGAATGCGTTCCGGGTTGAGGCCGGCGAACAACTGCATCAGCGCCGCGTCCTCCTTGCCGACAAGTGAGTCGGCGGGCAGGCGGACGTCGTCGAGGAACAGCGTGAACTGATGGTCGGGCTCGATGATGTCCATCTCCATCTGCTGTGCGATGAAGTTCTCGGCATCGGTCGGAACGATGAACAGCGCAGGCTTCAGCTTGCCCGTCTTCGAGTCCTCGGTACGCGCAACGATGAGGACGGCTTCGGCCTGATCGACGCCGGAGATGTACACCTTGCGGCCGTTGAGGATCCAGTCTTCGCCGTCGCGACGTGCCGTCGTCGTGATCTGGTGCGAGTTGGAGCCTGCATCGGGTTCGGTGATACCGAAGGCCATCTTCGTCGTTCCGTCGGCGAGGCGGGGGAGCCACTTCGACTTCTGTTCGTCCGTGCCGTACTTCCCGATGATCGTGCCGCAGATTGCGGGAGACACCACGACGAGCAGCAGACCCGCGCCGTTGGCTGCCATCTCTTCCTGGACCAGTGCCAACTCGTAGATGCCTGCACCGCCGCCGCCGTACTCTTCCGGCAGGTTCACGCCTAGGAAGCCGAGTTTGCCCGCTTCGTCCCACAGCTCGCTGAGTGGTTCGCCACGTCGCGCCTTGGGTAGAACGTAGTCGCGGTAGCTGTACTTCTCACCGAGCTTGGCTACAGCTGCTCGCAGTTCCTTCTGCTCTTCGGTTTCGATGAAGCTCATTTTGTCTCCTCGGTGTTTTCCGGTCCTGCGGTGTCTTTGTCTGTGACCGGCGGTGAGTCGTCGACTACGGCCAGCACGGCGCCGACCTCGACCTGTTGTCCGACTGTCACATTGAGCTCTGTGACGATGCCCGCTGTCGGCGCGACGATCTTGTGTTCCATCTTCATCGCCTCCAGCCAGAGAATCGGCTGACCTGCTTCGACGGTGTCGCCGGCTTTCGCGCCGAGGCGAATCACGTTGCCTGGCATGGGCGCAAGCAGTGATCCGGCTGCAACCTGCGACGCAGGGTCGACGAATCGTGGCGTTCGAGTCAGTGCGACCGGGCCGAGCGCCGAATCGACGCACACGAGATCGCCGTACCTGGCGATGTCGAAGACGCGGCGAACTGGGCCGTGTTCACCCGGCAGGTCGAGTACAACCCGATTCGGGGTTGCCTCGACGACCGAGAGACCGTCGTGACCCTCGACTTCGATGGTCTTGCGCGTCGTTCGATATCGAACGTCGATGGCTCCGCCCGTGCGGCTTTCGTAGGACTTGACCTGAGCCTGCGACGGCAGATTTCGCCAGCCGCCAGGCAACCGACCGACGACGCGGGCGGCTGCTCGGTTGGCCGCCGCATCCGCGAGAGCCGCGGCTACAGCCGACAATTGCTCGTCGTCGGGTGTCGTGAGCGGGCGTGCCAACTCTGCGAGACCATGTGTGGCGAAGAACGCGGTGTCGGTATCGCCTGCCAGGAACGCCGGGTGTCGTAGCACGCGAACGAGGAGATCGCGGTTGGTGACGAGGCCGTGGATCCGGGCACGCGCCAAGGCCGATGCCAACAGATGGGCTGCCTCGTCCCGTGTCTCGGCGTAGGAGATGACCTTCGCCAACATCGGGTCGTAGTGCACGCCGACTACCGATCCGTCGACGACGCCTGAGTCGAGCCGGATGGCCGCCTCGGTCAGGGCGCCGAATTCGACCGCGGTAGATGGGATATCGATCTTGTGGACCGTCCCGCTCTGTGGCTGCCAGTCGTGCGCTGGATCCTCCGCATAGAGGCGAACCTCGATGGAATGGCCACGAAGGGGTGGTTGCTCGGGAGGTAGTGCGCGACCTGCGGCGACCTGTAGTTGCAATCGGACGAGGTCGAGACCGGTCGTTGCCTCGGTGACCGGATGCTCGACCTGCAGTCGTGTGTTCATCTCGAGGAAGAAGAACTCGCCCTCCTCGTCGGCGAGAAACTCGACCGTGCCAGCACCTTCGTAGCCGATCGCCTCGGCAGCGAGCCGAGACGCTTCGAACAAGCGCTGACGCATGTACGGGGTGCGCTCGACAAGTGGCGAAGGTGCCTCTTCGACGACCTTCTGGTGGCGTCGCTGGATCGAGCACTCGCGCTCGCCGACAGCCCAGACGGTGCCATGGGTGTCTGCCATGACCTGAACTTCGATGTGCCGCCCGGTCTCGAGATAACGCTCGCAGAAGACGGTCGGATCGCCGAACGCCGAACCCGCCTCTCGGCGTGCGGCTTCGAGTTCGTCCTGCAGATCGGCGAGGTCGCGGACGACGCGCATACCACGTCCACCACCGCCTGCCGATGCCTTGATCAGCACGGGTAGGTGCTTGTCGGTGACCTCGGACGGATCGAGTTCGGCGAGGACGGGAACGCCCGCGGCGTCCATCATTTTCTTCGACTCGACCTTGGAGCCCATCGATTCGATCGACTTGACCGGCGGACCGATCCAGGCGAGACCCGCGTCGAGAACGGCTTTGGCGAAGTCGGCGTTTTCGGAGAGGAAGCCGTAGCCGGGATGGATCGCGTCGGCGCCGGCCGCGCGCGCTGCGGCGATGATGGCATCGGCACGCAGGTAGGTCTCACCGGGTGTGTTGCCAGGCAGACGAATTGCCGCGTCGGCCTCGGCAACGTGGGGCGAGTCGGCGTCGGCGTCGGAGAACACGGCGACCGTGCCGAGTCCCATTCGCCGACAGGTCGCGAAGACACGTCGGGCGATTTCGCCGCGATTGGCGACGAGGACGGATGTGATCGCAGTTCGATCGGTCATGACAGCTGCCCTCACATTCGGAAGACGCCGAAGCCCTCGGCGCCTTTGATCGGGGCATTGTGAATGGCGGAGAGGCACATTCCCAATACGGTGCGGGTGTCGCGGGGGTCGATCACGCCGTCGTCGTAGATCCGTCCGGACATGAACATCGGTAGGGATTCGGCCTCGATCTGGTTCTCGACCATGGCGCGGATGCCTGCATCTGCCTGCTCGTCGAACGGCTTGCCGCGTGCTTCGGCGGCCGCGCGGCTGACGATGGAGATGACGCCCGCAAGTTGCGCGCCACCCATGACGGCGGACTTGGCACTCGGCCAGGCGAATACGAAGCGCGGATCGAAGGCGCGACCACACATTCCGTAGTGGCCGGCGCCGTAGGACGCGCCGAGCAGTACGGAGAGATGCGGGACCGTCGAGTTCGACACCGCGTTGATCATCATGGCGCCGTGTTTGATGATGCCGCCCTGCTCGTATTCCTTGCCGACCATGTAGCCGGTTGTGTTGTGCAGGAACAACAGTGGTGTGTTGGAGCGATTGGCCAGCTGGATGAACTGCGTTGCCTTCTGTGCTTCTTCCGAGAACAACACACCGCGTGCGTTCGCGAGGATGCCGATCGGATATCCGTGCAGTTCGGCCCAGCCGGTGACGAGGCTGCCACCGTAGAGCGGCTTGAACTCGTCGAAATCGGAACCGTCGACCACGCGGGCGATGACCTCGCGTGGATCGAAGGGAACCTTCAGGTCCGACGGCACGATGCCGACCAATTCTTCGCTGTCGTAGAGCGGTTCGATGACTTCCGCGCGCGGCGCGGGTCCCTGCTTGCGCCAGTTGAGTCGCTTCACGATGGAGCGACCGATCCTGATTGCATCGGCCTCGTCGACGGCGAAGTAGTCGGCGAGACCCGATACGCGAGCGTGCATTTCGGCGCCGCCGAGCGATTCGTCGTCGGATTCCTCACCGGTCGCCATCTTGACCAGCGGCGGTCCGCCGAGGAAGACCTTGGACCGTTCCTTGATCATCACGATGTGATCGGACATGCCGGGGATGTAGGCGCCACCCGCTGTGGAGTTGCCGAAAACGAGTGCGATCGTGGGGATTCCGGCTGCCGACAGCTGGGTCAGGTCACGGAACATCTGTCCGCCGGGAACGAACACCTCCTTCTGCGTCGGCAGATCCGCGCCACCCGACTCGACCAGCGAGATCACCGGCAGCCGATTGGCCCGAACGATGTCGTTGACCCGCAGCGTTTTACGCAAAGTCCACGGGTTGGAGGTGCCGCCGCGGACGGTCGGGTCCGGCGCGACGATCATGCATTCGACGCCCTCGACGATGCCGATTCCGGCGACGACGCTGGCGCCGACGTGAAAGTCGCTGCCCCATGCCGCAAGTGGGCACAATTCAAGGAACGGCGAATCCTCGTCGACGAGCAAGTCGATACGTTCGCGAGCGGTGAGCTTGCCCCGCTTGCGATGCCGCGCCAGCTTCTCCGGTCCGCCACCGTCGATCGCCTTGGCGAATTCCCCTTCGACCTCGGCGAGCTTCGTCACCATGGCCTCGGCCGCTTCCGAGTATTCGGGCGAACTCGCATCGAGGGTGGACCGCAGTGTCGTCATGACTGGTAACCCAATCGCTTGGCTGCGAGTCCGGTGAGAATCTCCGTTGTGCCGCCACCGATTCCGATGATTCGCATGTCGCGGAACTGGCGTTCGATCTCTGAGTCGCGCATGTAGCCGAGACCACCGAACAGCTGGACTCCCTGATTCGCAACCCACTCGCCCGATTCGACGGCGGTGTTCTTCGCGAAGCACACCTCGGCGATGAGGTCGGTTTCGCCGGACGCGGCACGTTCTGCGATCGTGCGCGTGTAGACACGAGCGATGTCGATTCGGCGTGCCATTTCGGTCACCGTGTTCTGGACGGCCTGCCTGCTGATCAGTGGCCGACCGAAGGTTTCGCGGTCGCGAACCCATGCCAGGGTGAGGTCGAGGCAGCGCTGCGCGCTTGCGTAGGCCTGCGCGGCAAGCCCGACCCGTTCGCTGACGAAAGCCATTGCGATCTGGGCGAATCCGCTGTTCTCGGGGCCGACCAGGTTGCTTGCAGGCACCCGAACATCGACATAGGACAGTTCGGCGGTGTCGGAGCAGCGCCACCCCATCTTGTCGAGTTTGCGTGCCACAGTGAAGCCGGGCGTACCTGCTTCGACAACGAGCAACGACACACCGCCCGCACCGGGTCCGCCGGTACGGACCGCGGTGACGACGTAGTCGGCACGGGTCGCGGAGGTGATGTAGGTCTTGGAGCCGTTGACGATGTAGTGATCGCCGTCGAGCTTGGCCGTCGTCGTCAGATGTCCGACATCGGAGCCGCCGCCAGGCTCGGTGATCGCGAGCGATCCGATCTTCTCACCGGCAAGAGTCGGCTTGACCCAGCGTTCGATGTGGTCGGTGTTTCCCGATGCGATGATGTGCGGCACGGCGATTCCGCAGGTGAACAGCGATGCGAACAGACCGCCCGAGGCGCCGGCCTGGTGCATTTCCTCGCACACGATGGTTGCATCGATGGCGTCGCCACCGGCGCCGCCGACCGACTCCGGGAACTGGATGCCGAGAAGACCGAGTGCGCCTGCCTTCTTGTGCAGTTCGCGTGGCAGCTCGCCGTCGCGTTCCCAGGCGTCGAGATCGGGAAGGATGTCACGCTCGACGAAGCGTCGGACAGTCGAGCGAAGTTCTTGTCGCTCTGGGCTTTCCCAGACCGTGTTTGTCCACAGACTCACGCCAGTAACTCCTCGGGGATGTCGATATTGCGAGACCGCAGCCATTCTGCGAGTCCCTTTGCTTGGGGATCGAAACGAGCTTGGTAGGCAACGCCTTTGCCGAGCAGACCTTCGACGACGAAGTTGACGGCACGAAGGTTGGGCAGAACATGCCGACTCACCCGCAGCGATGCCGTTTCGGGCAACAGTCGCTGCACCTCGTCGGTCGTCAGCGTGTGCACCAACCAGCGCCATTGCTCGTCGGTCCGGACCCAGACGCCGATGTTCGCGTTGCCGCCCTTGTCACCACTGCGAGCAAGCGCGATCGTGCCGAGCGGCACATTCTTGGTTGCGCCGATGGGCAGCGGTTGCGGCAACTCGGGTTCGGGGACGTCGGCGAGGGCAAGAGTTTCTGTCGCGGACGCGATGTCGACCCTTGTTCCGTCGGCCTGCACTGCGACGTGCGGAACCTCTGCGGCGTCGACGTAGCCTGGTGTGAAAATGCCGTAGGGCGAACCGTTTCCGGGTAGGGCGGTGAAGCTGCAGCCCGGGTAGCTCGCGAGTGCGAGTTCGACGGCGACGCTGGAGAACGATCTGCCGACCTTGTTCGGATCGGGATCACGGACAACACACCGCAGCAGCGCGCTTGCCCGTTCCTCGGTATCGGCGTCCGGACGATCCAGCCGAGCAAGCGTCCAGTCGAGTTCGGCCGGTCGAACGGTCAACCACGATTCCAATTGCTTCTGTGCCAGTTCGGCTTTGGCCTCGATGTCGAGTCCGGTTAGGATGAATTCCATCTCGTTGCGGAAACCGCCGAGAGTGTTCAGCGAGACTTTGAGCTGCGGTGGGGGAGCCTCGCCGCGCACGCCGCTGACGAGTACTCGGTCCGGTCCGTCCTGGCTCAGCTGGATCGAGTCGATGCGCGCCGTAGCGTCGGGTCCCGCGTAACGGGCGCTTTGGATCTCGTACATCAACTGCGCTTCGACGGTGTCGACCGTGACTGCGCCGCCGGTGTTGTCGTGTTTGGTGATGATGCTGCTGCCGTCGCGTCGGATTTCGGCGATCGGGAAGCCGGGCCGGGTGAGGTCGGCGATTTCTTGGAAGAACGAATAGTTGCCGCCCGTCGCCTGCGTACCGCATTCGATGATGTGACCCGCGACGACCGCTCCCGCGAGTTGGTCGTAATCGGAACGGCCCCAACCGAAGTGCGCAGCTGCCGGACCTACGACGACGGACGCATCGGTGACGCGACCGGTGACAACGATGTCGGCGCCCGCATCGAGGCATTCGACGATTCCCCACGCACCGAGGTACGCATTCGCAGTGAGCGGCGAGCCGAGCCCGAGTTCGGCTGCTCGTCCGGTGAGGTCGTCGCCTTCGACATGCGCGATCGTTGCCGGAAGTCCCAGCTTGTCCGATACTTCCCGCAAGCGAACGGCAAGACCTGCCGGGTTGAGACCGCCCGCGTTGACGACGATCTGCACACCTCGGTCGAGAGCAAGACCGAGACAATCTTCGAATTGGCGAACGAAGGTTTTCGCGTAGCCGAGGCCGGCGTCCTTCATCCGGTCGCGGCCGAGGATCAACATCGTCAGTTCGGCGAGATAGTCACCGGTCAGGACGTCGAGTTCGCCGCCTTCGAGCATGTCGCGCATCGCGCTGATGCGGTCGCCGTAGAAGCCGGAACAGTTGCCGATCCTGATCAGGTCGGGGTCGGTGGCCAGTGGGCTCATGCTTGGGCGGTCTCCTGTGCGAATTGTCCTGCGGCGCGTCCGGTTCCCGGTGCACCGGCGAACGACTGAGCGATGCTCAGCCAATGTGTTGCGTCGGGTCCGACTGCCTCGACGGCGAGGTCGTCGAGGTGGCGGCGCTGAGTGACGAGCAGGCAGAAGTCGAGTGCGGGTCCGGTGACGCGCTGTGCGGCGTCTTCCGGCCCCCAGGTCCAGGTCGTGCCGTCTGGCGCAAGAAGCTCGACTCTGAACTCGTCGGACGGAGGTGTCTCGTTGTGCAAGCTGTACGCGAAGTTGCGAGCTCTGATCCCGATGTGCGCGACGTGCCGCAACCTCGCGGTGGGGGAGCGCGTCACGCCGACGGTATCGGCGACATCCTGGCCGTGTGCCCAGGTCTCCATGATGCGGGCGGTCGCCATCGACGCCGCGCTCATCGGCGGACCGAACCAGTCCAGCTTGCGGCCGGGGGTAACGCCTGCCAACGCCGTGATCAGGTCTTTTCGGCTTGCTCGCCAGCGCTCGAGCAGCTCGTCGACGGGCACGGCGGCAAGCTCCTCGGCTCCGTCGTCCACGAAGGTCGTCGGCTTTTCCCAGGCATTCTTGACGACTGCCTTGAAGCCCTCCGGATCGGTCACGGAGATGATCGAGACCTCGTCGGTCCAGGCGAGATGGGCAATCTGGTGTGCGATCGTCCACCCGACCGCGGGCGTTTCCTTGGCCCAGGTCCCGGCGTCCGCACCACTTACCAGTTCGTCGAGATCGGCGCCCTCGGCCGCCAGATCCGCCAGGACCGCGTCTAGATCTGCCACGTTGCAAACTCCTTGCCATCGTCGGTCGTAGCTAGCTTCACAGCCGACGGAGAAAAAAGCAAGCATGAGTGCTTGTTAATTTGAGGCACGACAGCAGGGCCGCACCAGGCGGCCTGCGGCTACGAGAAGTGAGTGACCGGCCGGGAGATTTCGACTCCATCCACGAAGGTGTAGACGTGTTCGTTGTAGAAGGCAACGAGGCCGGCGATGGGAAGCATTTGCCGAGTCGGAAAGTTGTACGTCCAGGCCACGTTGTGGTGCACCTTTCCGCCGATGTGCGCGGACCAGTATCCAGAAGTGATGCCCTTGTACGGGCAGCCGGTTTCCGAACCGTTCGGTAGCAACCGGTCGAAGTTGACGTCGGTTCGATCGAAGTAGTAGCGAGTGGGTAGCCCGGTCTCGAATACCAGTACGGGAGAGGATGATTCGGCCAGGACGACACCGCCGAGCTCGATTCGGACGCATCGCGACGAGCGGAGCGCATCGACGCGGGTGTAGGGGCAGCGAGGATGGACGAAAACCTCTTCGTTCTCTTCGAACCAGGAGTCCATCGCGGCCCAATCGAAACGGACCATCCCTGCGAGGCCCGCCAGGGATTGCTCCGTGAATACTCGGGCGGATGCTGGGCGCGTCACGTCGCCTACAGCCAGTCCGTGCAGGCGCGCGGTGCCGCGTCGTAGACGCTGGGTCTGCTTCTCGTCGATCAGCACGTCAGGGTCGACGTCGCGCAGCGGTAGGTAGTACTGCGGATACGACGGCCATTCCCACACGTACTTCGCGGCGGTGGTGTCGACGACGACGCGGTCGGCCAGGACCGCTCTGATTCGGCATGGCACCGGCTCGATGTGATCGACCGGTACAAGCAAGCTCGGGTAGTCGGCCATGTCCGAGGGTAGCTCGCTCGTGCTTTTGCTCAGCGAAACAGCGGTGGAAGTACCAGAACCATGACGGCCGACCAGGCAACATGGGTAAGGATCGGCGCGAGGATTCCGCCCGACGCGCGTCGCTGCAAACCGACGACAAGACCGAGCAGTACGGCAGCGAACGCGAGCATCGGGTTTCCCGTGGCGAGCGTGGCGACTGTGTAGACGACAGTGGTCACGGCTACCGGATGTGCCTTCCCTGCCGCAGCGAACAGAGCGCCCCTGAAGAAGATTTCCTCGGCAACGCCGTTGAGAAGCGTGATGAACACAATCAATGGCAACGAGCCGAGTTCCGCGTGCGCGAGCACGCTCGAGACGATGTCGCGCAGCACCGGGATCTCGCGCACGACCAGACCGCCGACGACGAAAACTCCGCCGAGGGCGAGTCCGATGACGATAGGGGTGACGATCGGCCGGCGTAGGGTTCCGAACGCGTCGATCCGGCCGGCGTGCAGTGGCCCTGACACGAAGCCACCGATGATCCACACGGCGGCGAGTCCGATAGTCAACGGATAGAACGCGAACTCACCGGGTTCGGTCGACAGCGAGACTGCAAGCAACGTCGCACCGAGGACGAGGGTGATGGCGACAACGATGCGTCGTCGACGGAAGTCGCGATCGGGCTGGTGATGATCGCGTTCGACTGGGTCGACCAACGCGGATCGGAAGACGCTGAGCAGGGTCCGCATGCCTCAACGCTACTGTGCGCTTGTGCATCGTTTCGCGGCTGCGGTGATTGCCCGGTCGTGACGGCGGGTATCCGGAAGTTATGCCAACCTCGACACCACCGCGCGCAGTGCTGTTCGACATCGACGGCACGCTCGTCGACTCCAACTACGTACACATCGCCGCCTGGTCGCGCGCCTTCGTCGAGATAGGCGTCGGCGTTGCGTCGTGGCGCGTTCATCGCTCGATCGGTATGGACGGGTCGTTGCTGATCGATTCGTTGCTCGAAGGTGAGAGTGACGACCTCAAGGAGCGCGCGCAGGAACTGCATACGAAGTACTACCGCGAAAGTTCCGGACAGTTGGCTGCGTTTGCCGGTGCACGTGACCTCGTTCGCCGGGTTGGCGCCGGAGAAGCGGTAGTGGTGTTGGCAACGTCGGCGCCGGAGGACGAGCTGGCGATGCTGCGTGAGGTTCTCGATGTCGACGAGCACGTTTCGGCAGTGACGTCGAGCGAAGACGTCGGCACCGCAAAACCACGGCCCGACATCGTTGCGGTCGCGTTGGAGAAGGCTGGCGTCGCGGCAGACGACGCGGTCTTCATCGGCGACACGATCTGGGATGCGGAGGCGTGTGTCGATGCGGGCGTTCGATTCGTCGGAGTTCGCTCCGGTGGCGTCTCGGAGGCAGAATTGCGCGACGCAGGGGCAGCCGCCGTGTACGACGACGTGGCAGACCTCCTGGATCGTCTGGACGAAAGTCTGCTCGCGAACATCTGACCAGCACATTCGAACGTGTCGGTGGGCTCGAGTAGCGTTGCTCGAAACAACAACCGCTTCCGGGGAGTGTCGGTGAAAAATCGGTCGACGGACGGGAAAGTTGCTGGTTCGGGGCCTGGCGGCGACGCTCCTGCGGGCGAAGCTCCGCACGAGATCGTCGCGAAGATCCGCGCGGCGTGTACGGCGCTACCCGATGTGATCGAAGAGCGAGCCTGGGTCGGGACTCGGTGGAAGGTCCGCAGCCACACTTTCGCGCACGTGCTTGCTGTCGACGGCGGCTGGCCGCAGGCCTATGCCAAGGCGGCAGGCAACGACGGACCGATCAACCTGGTCACCTTCCGTTCCCAAGGAATCGAACTCGACGTGCTCGGCCGGGCGGGGCATCCGTTCTTCCGTCCGGTCTGGTTTCCCAACATCGTCGGCATGATTCTCGACGAGAACTCCGATTGGGGCGAGGTCGCCGAACTGCTCACCGAGAGCTATTGCGTGCTCGCGCCGCGGAAGTTGGTCGATCTGCTCGATCGTCCACGGGTTCAGTGATCTCGCGGTCGTTCTATGCGGGCTCTCGCATCACGCCGAAATGGCGCACCGTGCCGGAGAGACCAGGCACTTCCTGCACGGGCGACCACGTTTGCAGTCCGTCCGTGCTGTCGGAGTAGAGATATTTCCCTTCCGTGTACGCATCCAGGTAGATCCGCCAGGTGCCGTTCGGCAACTGCGTGACGGCCGGGCCCTCCAGCAGGGAGCCCCAATTGCCATCCGGCACATACGAATAGGGACCGGTTACCGACGGCGCGACCGCATGCTGGATCACCTTCTTGGTCTCGTTCTTGGTGAACGCGTGATAGGTCGCTCCCACCTTGACCACGGTGGTGTCGATGTGGTCCGCGCCGATCCCGGCAAGCGGAACAGGCAGACCCCACAGTCGCAGCGATGGGTCGAGCGCCGTCATCAGATACGGCACGAACCCGCCACCGGTCGACATCGACAGGATCACACTTACGCGGTCGCCCTCGACGAACCATTCGGGTGCCCAGGCTTTGGTCGTGAACGGCGAGAGCGACGGGCCGTCCTTGAACCCGGCAGAGCCTGAGAAGAACGGATTTACAGGGCCCTTGCCATCGCCGGTACCGGGCATCAGGAAGCAGCAGAACGGGACCGGCCAGGAGCCCATGGGCGTCCAGTTGACGCGGTCGGTGCTGCGCGCGAAGCCGATATTGGCTCCGTCGACAGTTGTGTAGGTGATGTAGTACGCGCCGTCCGTGTGCCGGAAGATGCTCGGGTCACGCACAACGCCCGACTGGGGCCGATAGGCCGACAGTCGAACGGGCTGGAATTGGCTACCGTCGCTCGACTCGTACACATCCAGGTCACGGTCGCTGACGTTGCTGAAAGCGACCATCGTGTAGCGCCAGTCGGAGGGTGCTGCGTTGCTCGTCACCGGGGTCGCGACCAGCAAGCCTGCGAGAGCCAGCAGCACCGTCGAGATGACGGAGGAACAGGTACGTTTGGTCAGCGTCACCGAAGCAGTATCCATGATTTGCGGCGCACCATGCGTAACTTTGGTCGCAGGTGCAACAGTTGTTACCGAAGTTGCTCGTGACGGTGAATACGAACAGGGGATCCGACAGGCGGTGTCAGGAGCCATGGACGAGGACCTACTGCGTCGCCTGGCGCCGCAGGTACTCGGTGCCCTCGTTCGCCGATTCGGTCATTTCGACACGTCGGAGGACGCCGTGCAGGAGGCGTTGCTTGCGGCGGCGACGCAATGGCCGAGCGAAGGGATCCCCGACAACCCGCTCGGTTGGTTGATCACGGTCGCGTCGCGGCGGCTCACCGATCTGTTGCGCAGCGAACAAGCTCGCCGTCGTCGCGAAGATACGGTCGTTCAACGCGTGCTACCAGCAGATTGGCTTGCCCCCGCCGCGGACCGGCCGAATGCCGACGCCGACGACACCCTCGTGCTGCTGTTCATGTGCTGTCACCCGTCGTTGTCACCGTCGTCGCAGATCGCTTTGACGTTGAAAGCGGTCGGTGGGCTTACCGCGGGCGAGATTGCTCGTGCGTTTCTGGTGCCGGAGGCGACGATGACGCGCCGCATCACCCGCGCGAAGCAAAGCGTCAAAACGAGCGGTGTGCCCTTTCGCCTGCCGCCGCCGGCCGAGCGAGCGGAACGGCTCGGCACGGTGCTGCATGTGCTGTATCTCGTGTTCAACGAAGGTTATGCCAGTACCGCAGGCACAAGTCTTTATCGCGTCGAACTGTCGACCGAGGCGATTCGGCTGGCGCGGTTGGCGCACGCGCTGCTTCCCGACGACAGCGAGGTGACCGGTCTCCTAGCGTTGATGTTGCTCACCGACTCGCGCAGGCCGGCTCGCATCGGGCCGACAGGGGAGCTGATTCCGATGGCGGACCAGGACCGGACGTTGTGGAACTCGGACTACATAGCCGAGGGAATCGGCCTGATCACCTCCGCACTGCCACGAGGTGTGACAGGGCCGTTTCAACTGCAAGCTGCCATCGCCGCGGTGCACGACGAGGCCTCGTCGTACGAGGCGACCGACTGGCCGCAGATCGTTGCGTTGTACGAGCTGCTGCTGGGCGGTTCCGATAATCCGATGTTGGCGCTCAATCATGCGGTCGCAATGTCGATGGTGCATGGAGCCGTCGCGGGTCTGGCTCGCATCGACAAGCTCGCCGACGACAACCGAGTCGCACACGACCACCGTCTGCACGCGGTTCGAGCGCATCTGTTGGAGCAGGTCGGTGATTCCACGGGCGCGCGGGCTGCCTACCTCGCGGCGGCGGACCTGGCGACGAGCATTCCGCAACAGCGGTTCCTTCGCACCAAAGCGCAAGCAGTGCAGAAAGATTCCTGTTCCGTGCCGATTCCACGAAAGGGTAGTTCATGACCTACGAGCGTGACGAACGCGTCGACACCTACATCGACGGCTTGCCGGACTGGCAGCAAGACATCTGCCGAACAGTGCGCGACCTCGTGCATGCGACCGACCCCGAGGTCGAGGAGACGATCAAACGGACGGTCCAGCCTTATTTCGTGCTGCAGGGCAACATCTGCGCGCTCCTGGCGACGAAGGACCACGTGAACATATTTCTCTACGACGGCGGCATCGTTCCCGATCCAGACGGGATCATCACGGCAGGTCACGACAACAAGACCGCACGCACGGTCGCCTACTGGCAGGGGCAAGAAGTCGAGACCCGTGCACTCGGCGCGATGTTCGCACAGATCATTGCGAACAACCGCGCCGGTGGCTGGCGAAAGCTGAAGCGCGCACCCTAGCCCTTGCCCTTCGTTGCAACCCAATTCAGACCCCACCGGTACGCCTCGTCGACCGATTGCTTGCCCCACCGCGGTCGGCCCGCGGGTGGAAGGACGAACACACCTTCACGACGTACGACAAGCTCTCCGTTGATGTTCTCGATGACGGCGAGGACGGCGTCCCTCGACGCATCGTGGCAGTCGTTCATGCTCATTTCGATGGGCGCTGAGTTGACCGGATACAGGGTCGCAGTTGCCTCGACTCCGCGGAAATCCTCTGCGCCTTCGTATAATTCGGCGAATACGAGGATCCGTCGAAAGTGACCGGTGAAGTCGAGATTGATGTCGAGGTTCTCGCCGCTCACGTTGCCGCCGGTGCGGTCGTCCTTGTCGAGCATGATGTACGGCGCGCGGTCGAGCGCTCCGAAGTCGCCGAGCGCGTGAATGCATCCTTTGGTGCCGTCCATCAACTCCCACAGGCAGCACAGATCGAGGTCGAGATCGACTCCGCTCCTGCGCTTTCCGAACATGCCCTTCGCCGCACCCGGGCGTGCGCTCCAGTTCAGATTGACCCGCATCAGGCCGGAGGTTGCACCCTGTTTCGTCAGCGATATGGCGGGTGCGTTCTTAGTGAGGGAGATCTTGTTCATGTTCACCGGAGGTGGCGGCGCGTAGTGCTGCTGCGGGGGTGGCGGGGGTGGTTCGTCGTCGACGGAGATTCCGAAATCTGTTGCCAGACCGGCGAGTCCGGAGGCATAGCCCTGGCCGACGGCGCGAAATTTCCAGCCGCCCTGACGACGGTAGAGCTCGCCGAGTACGAAAGCGGTCTCCGTTGTAGCGCCCGTGCTGTCGAACCGTGCGACCTCTGCACCGTTGGCTGCGTCGACCACGCGCACGTAGAGGCCCGCGAACTGCCCGAAGTTGCCGCCGTCGGCCGATGCTGCGACCACGATCGTCTCGATCGCGGGTTCGATTCGATCGAGCGCGACCGACAGTGCGTCCACTACGGTCTGTCCGCGGTTCTTGCCTTCGTAGTTGACTGCACCGGATGGGTGGTTCGGCTGGTTGTAGAACACGAAGTCGTTGTCCGACCGCACTTTTCCGCCCGCGAGCAGTAGTGCGGACGCATCCGCATCCGGCACGCCCTGTCCTGATTGCCAGCCGAGTTCTACGCGGACGGCGGGAGCGTGGACAGCGACGTTCGAGCCTTTCTGCATCGTCATGACTCCAACTTAGGCGACGGTCCGACTCACCCTGCTCGAGCAGCGTGTTCGGCCAGCGTTGCCAGCGTGGACTGCAGAACCATATGCCCGGCCGCCTCGAGCGGCTCCTTGCTGCGCAGCGACCTGCTGAGAACGAAGGCGCCCTCGAGGCTCGTGATGAACCCGATCATCAGACGGCGGCGCACGTCGGCCGGAAGTCCTGTGTAGGCGATGAGGTCGGAACCGACGTCGACCCAATCGGTGAAGACGTCTGCCGTTGCGATTCGCAGGGTCTCGTCCGTGCTCGCGACTTCGAGTGCGACGGTGGCAACCGGGCACCCGTCTGCGTAGTCGGTCAGCGCAAGGCTTTCCGCTGCTCCGGCGAACGATGCTTCGATTGCGGTGGGTAGGTCTGGGCACGATTGAAAGACAGTCACGACGAGGTTGCGGTACATCACTCCCCAGGACCGGATCACCTCTTCGGTCAACTCGGCTTTGCCGCCAGGGAAGAAGTGGTAGATCGAGCCGAACGGTGCGTTGGCGGTCTGAGCGATCTGCTTGAGACCGGTGCCTGCCATACCTTGACGACGGAACAATTCGCAGGTAGCGGCGACGATTCGAGTGCGGGTATCGGCGGCCAACCTGGTGTCCTTAATGGAATTCGGGAACTGGAACACCGATTGTATGACGATCGACTGTAGAACGATCTATCGACGAGGGCGCTCCGCGCCTCGTGAGTCTTTTTGGTGGGTCCGCCCTCCGAAAAGACGCACGAGCGACGGAGCCGCCTAAGCCGCCTAAGGCGCGTCGAGGACGACCGTCGAAAGCCGCACCACGCGTTCGATCGCTACCGGACGGGGAAGTGTCGGCGCCATGGCATGCGCGACCGCGATGCGCGCCAACGAGTCGGCGAAAATGATTGCGTCACTTTCCGAGGTTCGTGGGCGTACCTGCAGGATGACGGCGGCGAGTCGATCGGTAGCGCGTTCGTTCACGACCTTCACCAGGTCGATCAGATTCGCCCGATCGCCTGCGAGAACTGTTTGTATGACGGGCTCGTCGACCATGTCGAAGAAGAGCTCGAACGCTTCGCGGAAACCCTGTTCGACGTCCGGGTTGCCGAGCACTTTCGCCGAGACGGCATCGAGCAGAATGTCGAGTCGATGCAGGATGTAGGCCTCGGCGATCGACTGTCGCGAGCCGAACTCGTTGTAGATGGTTTGTCGGCTGACGCCGGTCGCGTTGGCTACGGTCGCAACGCTGGTCGCCGCCCAGCCATCCTTTCTGATGAGCTCGTCGACGACGGTGAGGACGGACTGGCGCAGAAGAGTTTTGGCTGCCTTGGCGTAGGGGATGCGGGGCAGTGGACTTGCGATCATGATGACCTTCGCGTCGGCGGGCAGTCGGTTGCTAGAGGTCGAGTTCGATGTCGGATCGGGGAAGGCTGTTGCACACCGTGATCCGAGCGAGCTGGGCACCGGACTCGTCGAGTTGTGTTACGCCACGGAACTTTCCGGTGACGCATGCTCTGCACAAACCACGCTCGCAACCGGACGGCACGTCGATTCCGACAGAGCGGGCGGCCTCCAGCAAAGTCGTGCAACCGTCGACGTCGAGCTCGATCTCGCTGCGGCGGAACTTGACTCGGTACGAGTCGTCAGCTCCTTCGCTTGGCCGGTCGAGTGCGGGTGGGACGAAAGATTCGGTATGGAATCGAGTCTCGGGCAGCCCTAGTTCCGAGCAGAACGTCCGTGCGAGATCGATGACGGCGCCCGGCGCGCACACATAAACGTCACGTTCGGCTATATCGGGTACGAAGCGCTGCAACAGATCGGCCGAAATCCGCTCTTGCAGAATATCGTTGCGTCGAGCTGATGGCTTTTCGCCACAGAAGTTGACGACGCGGAGATTGGTGTGCGCTGCAAGATCGCGCAGTTCTCGATCGAAGATGATAGAGCGGGCATTGCGGTTGAAGTACAGCAACACCGCGTCCGTGTCGGGTGCCTCTCGCGCGATTTTGCGAATCATACTGAGAACAGGGGTGATTCCGACGCCGCCGGCGACGAAGACTGGCCGCTTCGGCAGCTCCTTCAGCACGAACGGTCCAACACTGCTTGGCGGGCCGACGAGCGTGATCCGGTGCCCCGAGCGAACCGCGCGGTTCAGGTGGTTCGACACCCGTCCGTCTTCGACCCGCTTGACGCAGATTTCGAAATGCTCCGCGCCTGCGCTGTCGTTCAACAAGCTGTACTGCCTGACCAGCGCCTCGTCGCCGACTTCGACCCGTACCGAAACGAATGCACCTGCATCCCAGGTGATGTCGTCCCAACCGCGGGGCCGCGCGATCTTGAACGACCGCGCTTGGCCGTCCGCGTGAACTTTCGACGACAGTACCTTTGCCTTGGCGTCGAAGAAGCGCGGCGCTTCGAGGTAGGGGAACTCCGGATTCAGCTTGAAACGAGCGCCGTAGGCAAGTCGTTTCACAGTGTCGAACGGTGCCCGCAGTAGTCGCAGTGGGTTGCGTCCTTCCCGCTCGCCGACTGGGAAGGCGAGTATCGCCAGCTGGCGCAAAGCGAAGGGAATCAGGTCGGCGAAGGGAAAGGTGTTGTAGGGCAGATCGTATCGAGCGCAGAGCTCACGAACGTCCTGCTGCAGCTCGCGCTGGCGGTTCGGCGGCAGGTCGGGAAAAAGATGGTGCTCCAGATGGGTATCCAGGCCACCGTAGAAGACTTCGAAGTCGGGCGGGGTCGGGTAGTCGACGTCGGCGAGCATGCTCTGCAACCACGAATCGAGGCGCGCTGAGCGGTCGAAATTGGTCGTCGCACGAATTTGCCGCTCGTAGTACTGGTCCGGGGTTTCGTCGGGACCTGGGTCGTGAAACACCTCGACGTTGGGCGTGTGATGCTCGAGCGCAACGAGCAGCAGCGTGAACCCGGTGCCGAGCGTCGTCCCAACGTGATTTCCCACCAGCGTGTGCAGAAATCGCGGACCTGCCTGCAGCGGTTCGCGGATGTAGTCCCGCCAGGCATGCTCCGCGATGACCGTCGACATTGCCTTCGCCGTCGCCGGGTGCAGAATTGGGCGGCCTTCGGTTCGGGCAGCTGAGAAGGCCGTATAGAAGCCGAAGTAGTACATATGAGACAGGAGAACGCCCGGCACCCAGGCAAGTTGGGCGACGTGATGGGCGAGCCAGTCCTGACCTGGTTGCACCCGCGCCACCATGTAGCCGAGGTCGTGGTCTTTGTCGACGATGTTGGTGAACGGGTGATGGTTCTGGTGGTGCAAGACCTTCCACTCGTTCGGATCGGCGTTGATGTCCCATTGCCAGCGATCCGAATGGAATTGTTCGTCGTCGAGGTGGTCGTAGCTGCCGTGCAGGATGTTGTGCCCGAGTTCGGAGAATTCCAGCAGCATGTGTAGCGCGTACTGCACGGCACCGCGACGAACCGAATCCGGGGTGCCGCCGTCGCGAAGAAGTTCGCGGCTGCGTTCCTTGATCGCCTGCGAGTAGGAGGCGACATTGCGAATATGTGCAAGGTCCTCGTCGCCGACCTTCGCTTTGGCACGTTCGTAGAGCTCGGTGACGGCAGCAGACAGGCCGGGTTCGATCGAGTTGTCGATGATCGAACGGGTCATTGTGGGTCCTCCGATGTCGCCGCCGTTGGCCAGTGATCGATACGCATGTTCAACGGTTTGTGGAACATACTGTTGGACAAATCGGCGTGTTTGTCAATATTGTGTTCATGGAAACCGATCATGTCAACGACAGGGAGTGGTTCAGTGGCGACAGATGCGATGTTGGTGCCCGGCTCGGCAGCCGATCACGCAATCTGCGCACTACTCAAGCTGGGGCAGGTTGCGTCCCGGCTGACCGATGATCGACTGCTCGGTCTCGGTGTGCGCGTTCGTCACTACAACGTCCTGCAGGCGTTGCAGGACAACGGCAGAATGTCGCAGGCCGACGTGGGTGCGCACTTGCGGGTCGATCCTGCGACAATCGTTGCGACACTGGATGATTTAGAAAACTTGGGGCTAGCGGCACGACACCGTCATCCCAGCGATCGCAGGCGATATCTCATCGATCTGACAGAGAAGGGCCAGATCACGCTGCCCCGGATTCGGGCGTTGCTCGATTCGGTACAGGCGGAGATGTTCGAAGCGCTGAGTCCCGATCAGTCGGTCGCGCTTGCCGATGCTCTCGCCGCCATGAATGCCGCGCAACCGCTTGCCGATCGGTACGACACCGTCCGTGGTCGCTGACGCGGCGACGCGTCTGACGAAGGATGTCGTGCCCGGCCCTTGACTCAAGAGCTGAATCGCAGTTCACTTCTTAGTGGTCGCCGAGCTGGAGCTCGCGGCCTCACGAAGAACTGCGGCAGTGAGGACAACAGTGCCCGACTACGAGCACCACTCCGGAACGCGTCCAGCGGCATGGCGCGAGGGCATCACCGAAGGCAAGGATTCGCTGTTCACGGACAGAAGCCAGCGTGATCCCGGCACCGAATACCGCACGCTCACCTACGAGGTGACCGATCGCATCGCAAGAATTACGTTCAACCGTGCCGAGCGTGGCAACGCGATCACGGCGGATACCCCGATCGAACTCGCTGCCGCCGTCGAACGCGCCGACTTGGATCCGCGGGTCCACGTGATGGTGGTCTCGGGACGTGGCAAAGGGTTCTGCGGTGGATACGACCTGTCGATCTTCGCCGAGAACAGCGCTGATCCGGAGACGGGTCAGACCTCCACCGAGGGGACTGTCCTCGATCCGATGGTGCAGGCCCGCAACCACAATCCATGGGGAACGTGGGATCCGATGGTCGACTACGCGATGATGAGCCGGTTCAATCGTGGGTTCGCCAGCCTGCTGCACGCAAACAAGCCGACTGTGGCAAAGCTGCACGGTTTCGCCATTGCGGGTGGAACCGACATCGCGTTGTACGCCGACCAGATCATTTGCGCCGACGACACGAAGATCGGCTACCCGCCGACTCGGGTATGGGGCATCCCAGCTGCGGGAATGTGGGCACACCGACTCGGAGACCAACGCGCGAAACGGTTGTTGTTCACCGGCGACTGTTTGACGGGCAAACAGGCAGAGGAGTGGGGTCTCGCGGTCGAGGCACCGCCTGCCGACCAACTCGACGAGCGGACCGAGGCACTGCTGGAACGTATTTCGCGAATGCCGATCAACCAGTTGGTAATGGCGAAGCTGGCACTCAACAGCGTGCTGCTGGCGCAGGGCGTCGCGAACTCGGCAATGATCAGCACGGTCTTCGACGGGGTCTCGCGGCACACCCGTGAGGGCTATGCGTTCCAACTACGCTCGGCCACAGTCGGTTTCCGCGAGGCCGTCCGTGAGCGCGACGAGCCGAACGGCGACTGGAAGCGAGCGCAGTTCGAAGCACGTGATACGGCGGAACCGAAAGCCGAGTCCTGACATGGCAACAACAGTTCTCGTCAGCCACGACGGCCCCGTCACAACGATCTCGATCAATCGACCTGAGGTGCGCAATGCGGTCGACCGCGCGACCGCAGACGCACTCGCCGCGGCATTCCGGGCGTTCGACGCGGACGAGGGTTCCGCCGTCGCAGTCTTTGCCGGTGAGGGTGGAACTTTCTGCGCTGGAGCCGATCTGAAGGCGATCAGTTCGGGTGGCGGCAACCGCTTCGCCCCCGACGGCGACGGCCCGATGGGGCCGACCCGCATGCGGCTCGGCAAACCGGTGATCGCAGCGATCAACGGCTTCGCCGTCGCGGGTGGTCTCGAATTCGCGCTCTGGGCAGATCTGCGAGTCGCCGAAGAGGATGCGGTGCTCGGCGTCTTCTGCCGACGCTGGGGTGTCCCGTTGATCGATGGCGGCACTGTCCGGTTGCCGCGGTTGATCGGAACCAGCGTCGCGATGGACCTGATTCTCACCGGAAGACCGGTCGATGCAGACGAAGCATTGCGAATCGGACTCATCAATCGCAAGGTTCCGAAGGGCACCGCGCTGGCGGCGGCCCAACAACTCGGGCGCGAGTTGGCCGCGCTTCCTCAGGTCTGTATGCGGCAGGATCGGCTGTCGCTGCTCGAGCAAGACGGACTCGACGAGGATCAAGCCATTCTCAACGAATTACGCCACGGCGCAATCTCTCTCGCAAACGGGACGTTCGAAGGTGCAAGTCGATTCGCGGCAGGCGCAGGGCGCCACGGAACCTAGGCGCGGAGCGCCCTAGACCTCATCGAGGAATTCGTCCAGGTAGGCCCAGGTCGATGTCTGGGCAGCCCTGCCGGTCAGCACTCCGAGATGTCCACCGGGGGCAACCCGCGAGCGCACACGTGGTGAACCCGTGAGCAGGTCGACCACCCGGTTGACCGACGCGAGCGGTGCGATGGTGTCTCCCTTTCCTGCCACGACGAGGACCGGCACGGTGACGTCGGCGAGTCGGATGATTCTGCCTGCCGACCGTTCGAGTGTGCCGTCCGCCAGATCGTTGTGCCGGAACAGACGTTGATAGATCTGTCCGAACGTGCGTGCCGGGTACGCCGTCATGTTCCGAGTGAATTCGTCGACGGCTTCCATCTGCGCGAGGAAGTCGCGATCGTGCAGGTTGGTGGCGAGGGTAAGTGGCTTCGTCAGATATCTCGTCACGCTACTGAGCTGGAATGCCCTCTGCACCATGGGCTTCGGTGCGCCGCCGAGCAATCGAGTCAGCTGTGTGAGGATGGCTCCGCCGGTCAGTTTCGCGACCGGAAGCAGTGGCGCCGCCATCGGGACCGCATGGAAATCGACTGGGCTCGCGATCGGCGTTATCGACGCGATCGGCAAGTCCGCGTGCTCGGCTGCCGTCAGCAGACAGAACACACCGCCGAGACTCCAGCTCACGAGATGCACCGGCTGCCCGCCCGCATCGGCACTGACTGCCCGAATCGCTGCGGGAAGGACGTCGTCGATCCAATGCTCCATGCCAAGGCGGCGGTCGTCGAAGGAGATCCGGCCGTAGTCGACGACGTACGTTGCCCGGCCGCCGTCGACGAGGTGCGATACCAGGCTGCACCCGCGTCGCAGATCGAAGCACGTGTCCGCGACAGCGAGCGGTGGGACGAGAAGAACGGGTCCTGATCGCACCTCTGCGGTCGGCTGATACCGATACACAGCACGCTGCGGACCGAGGTCGATCAGTGTGCGCGGGGACCGTCGCAGATCCGCGACCCCGTGGTAGAGCAATTTACTGCCGGCGTTGGCGACGGCGTCGGAGAACCGGTTGGTATCGGTCTGCGGTGCCACGAGTGCGAGAGTCATCTGAAAGTCCCTGCTGCGCTGAGTCGTTCGGTATTGGGGGCGGAGCTGCTACTTGCGTCCGGTGAAGTCGTCCATCGTCTTGTAGATTCCGAGGACGCGACCTGCGACGAAGTCGCGCACGCTTGTCGGCAGCACTTTGAAGGCCTCGCCGAGCATGACGGTCTTGGGCAGGATGACGAACGGCGAACCCTTCTTCATGTGCTTCCAGGCCTCGTCGACGACGTCCTCGGGCTTCAGGATCGGAAGCAGCGGAGCCGATTTCGCACCCTCGAACATTCCTGTGCTGATGTAGTACGGGCACACTGTGGTCACCTTGACGTGGTGGTGACCGGCCTGATCGAGTTCCAGCCGAACGGAATCGGACCACCCGACCGCTGCCCACTTGGATCCGCAGTACGACGCCATGCGGGGGTTGGCCGACAAGCCTGCGGCCGACGCGACGTTGATCAGCCGGGATTCGTTGCCCGAAGCGATCATTGCGGGAAGGAACTCGCGGGCGATGAACATCGGTGCGAGCGAATTGATCTTCATCGTGAATTCGGTGTCGCGGGCGTTGTCCGTCTCCCAGAAGTAGGAATTGCCACGGACGACACCGGCATTGTTGAACACGATGTCGGGGTCGCCGACATCGGCACGCACTGCGGCTGCTGCCTTTTCGATCTGCATACGATCGGCGACGTCGACGACGTAGGTCGTTACGCTACCGCCGGCTCCGCGGAGTCCGGCTGCGGTCTCCTCGAGGGCGGATTCGTTGATGTCCCACAGGATCACTTCGGCGGCGCGTTCCTTGACCGCGAGTTGGGCGTACATCTTGCCCATTCCCATCGCCGCGCCGGTGATGAGGACCTTCTTGCCTGCAACGTTTTTCATTGTCTTTTCTTTCGGTTCGGGTGTTCGGAATGCTGGAAGAGGTCAGGTCACCAGTGGATGCCCGGCAGCAACCGGACCATCCGCTTTGCGCCACGTGACAGCGGCTGATCGGTCAGTGCGATCGAGGCCTTGGCGATTGCCTTCGTTCGACTACTCGGCTTGCCGGCTTCGTCGGAGATCGGTGTAACACCCTGAGCGGCATGCGAATCCGGGAAGACGTCGTAGGCCTTGTTGAGGATTCGGTCGACCACGCCTGGGACAAGCGTGTAGGTGAGCTCGCCGAGCGTGCCGATCGGTGTTCCGATTTCCTTGGGGCGCTTGACGAGTGCGCGCAGCACCATTTCGCCTGCCTCGTCGGGGGAGAGTGTCGGGAACGCGTCGTACATGGATGTCGGTGCGATCATCGGAGTACGAACGAGGGGCATATGGATGGTGGTGAAGGTGACACCGTCGCCGTGGACCTCGCTCGCCGCGACGCGGCTGAATGCGTCGAGCGCGGACTTGGATGCAACGTAGGCGGCGAAGCGGGGTGTGTTGGTCTGGACGCCGATCGACGAGATGTTGACGATGTGGCCGAAGCCGTGCTGGCGCATGTGGGGGAGTAGTTCCATGATCAATCGAACTGCGCCGAAGTAGTTGAGCGCCATGGTGCGTTCGAAGTCGTGGAAGCGGTCGTGGGACAGCGCAAGAGACCGTCGAATCGAGCGTCCTGCGTTGTTGACGAGCATGTCGATCGACTCGTGCTCCGCGACGAGGGTGGCGACGAGGTTGGTGACCGATTCTGCGTCGGTGACGTCGCAGCTGTAGACGAAGGCGGTTCCGCCCGCCGCTTCGATGGTCTCCTTGACCTCGGTCAGCTTGTCGAGACTGCGGGCGACGAGGATCGGGGTGCCGCCGGCTTCGGCGATCTGGATTGCTGCTGCCGCTCCGATACCGGAGGACGCGCCGGTGATGACGACCCGTCGATTCGCCAGCGGCTTCGAGTCGGTGCCGACGATGTCGCGAACGATGGGGAGGTCGGCGATTGCGGAGAGGGTTTCGACGATCACTGTGTGGCTCCTGGCTGGCGTGGTGGACGAGCGGTGAGAGGTGGATCACGTTGCTGTTGGTACTGTGACGTACCGCCTGAAAAGAATGATGGTACGTCGGAGTACCACCTGGCAAGTGCTTGTGGCGCTTGTCTCAAAGTGCAGGTCAGCCTGCGGTACGCTGAGGTACCAGCTACACGGATGGGGAGCATGCATGAGCGAGGTCGACGAAACAGGTGTTGCGCGCGAAGCACGTCTGAGATTGGTCGAAGCGATGGCAGCGGTCGTCGCGGAGAAGGGCTACCCGGCGACGACCATCGCTGACATCGTTGCCCGCGCACGTGTCTCCAGGCGCACCTTCTACGAGGAGTTCGCAGACAAGGCAGCCTGCTTGCTCGCCTGCCACGAAATGCTCGGCCAGTACATGCTGCAGTCGATGTCGAGTGTGGAGGTCGGCACGTCGCCGTCGGAGGAATTCGTTCGAGAGTCGGTCGGGGCTCTGCTACGCACCCTCGCAGCGCACCCGAACCTCACCTACGCCTACTTTGCTGCAATGCGTTCCGCCGGTCTGACGACGTCTCCCGCACGGCGCGCGGTGCAGATCAACGTCGCGGCCCAGCTGCAACACCTCGCCGCCCAAGCCCAACAGGTCGACGACCGAATTCAGGTACCGACGCCGATGATGGCCGCAGCCGTCGTCGCGGGAATCGGTGAGCTGATCATTCGGTCGGTCGAACAACGAGCAGGCGACCTCGATGCGATCGCGCCGACGGTCGTCGACTTCGTGTCGGCGGTCCTGATGCCGCTGAACAGGTCGTAGTGCCGCTGCGCAGGTCGTGAGTCCTTTCGGAGGGCGGGGAGGCTGTTGCTGAATCGCGCGTGGCGTTGAGGT
>NZ_JBIMSN010000040.1:0-4817 GCF_043944905.1 Antrihabitans spumae | reverse complement strand
TGACCTCAATCAGAATTCGGCTCTAGAACGATGTGGTCCGACTATCGGGGACCTGCCATGATGTCGTCAGCGTCGGGCACCGGCTCGCCAACTTCGTCGTGCGAGTGGCTCGAACTTCTCCTGCCGCGCAGGCTGGCCTCGATGGAGTTGAGAAACTCCGTCCCCTGGGGCCGACATACGTCCCACTCGCTACCGACGACCCCAAGGCCTGGCTGTCGCTCAACGGTGCGACAGTGACGCGTCTCAGGCAAGTCCTCGATCCCACGCTCCATGCAGCCTCACTCGACGCGCTCGATGACCTTGTCGCATCGCCAGAATGGATTGCCGCAGTGGGTGACAGAGCGGAGAACTTCCACCGATGGCGCAAAGAACACGAGTACGTTACCGGAGTCGACGCCGAATCCGGCAACGCGCGAGACATCTACGACGCGATGAACCAACACATCGGTCGTGCTGTCGGCGGGTACGGCCGCCGGCACAAGATCAGCGACGGCCTGACGGCAAAAAACACAGATGCAGCCGGAGAAGGCCTCCGACGGATCGCGCAGACTCTCGACATCATCCTGACCAACACCGTTGACGTCGTGCTCCCAAAACAGCACAACGGATTCACGGTCAAAATCGATGATCCCAACCGGATCGGCACGCGCCGAATCCAGCGCCCGAAAGGGAGCGCGAGCGCGAGCTGATTGTTTGCCCGGCCCGGCCCGGGCCGCCCGCCATGTCCAGTCGCCCTGAATACGCCGGAATCGAACACGCAAGGTTCCCGCAATGTTGGTAGCACAGTTGTCTCACACGCGATTTGGGCTAGCGTTTCAAGTCCCGGCGCCGTGCCCACCTGCACAGCTTCCCTCCGACCGAAGAACGATATATCTGGACTTGGCGACTAAGGTCTCGACACCGAAATCCCGACGGCCCTGAGAACAGGCTCTAGTTCGGGGTGAAGCCTTACTCGCTCATCGACGTCGACTCGTTTCAGGCGCTGGATTAGTTGATCACGACCCATTCGCCGGCTTGGACGGCCGCCAGAATCATTGAGTCCCATGGACTCTTCCAAACTACCTGGGATCCACAGCAACTGGGCGTTACCACCGGCGGCGTTTATCCGATCGACGAGCTCTTGAACCTCACTACCTGAACGATATCCGGCCTGATCTTCCTCGAGGATTGCGGAAAACGGCGCAGCTTCCCCGGCTACCTGCAGTACCGCATCGATCATGCGTGCCATGTTGCCGGGGCCGGCAGTAGCCACCAGCCGAACTGGCTGCACGGCATTCCGGACATCGCGCAAACACTCGAAAACCATTGCGTCGAACCGCCCTTCGACGAAGACTGTGCTTGATTCGGGTCCGACCGTTGTCCCGAGGCGCACACTGCTCAGAAGGTCATTCAGGGGCACGTAGGGGGTGCCGGATTCGGCCGCCGCGCGCAGCTTCCAGCGAATCGCTGTCGCGATATCGACCTGGTCTTCGACCACGAGCACCACATCAGTGCCGTCGAAAAGCACTATGTTCTGCTCTTTTCCCGCGACCAAAGCGTCTACCGCGTCGTCGCTGTAACCGCTCATGCTGAAGAACAGGCCGATAGTCCCTGTGAGTTTGCCTTCGACCTTGCCTTTGAACTGATAGAGGCTTGATGCCGGATGGACTGCGGTGGTCCATTTCGCTTCGAACAGGTATGTCCGCCCGTCTAACCAGATCGAACCGTCGATCTCCTCTCCTCGAGGTCGATAGTTCGATCGCGGAGCGAGATAAGCTTCGGTGAACATCCCGAAGAGCGCTGCTTCGAGCTCCCGGCCCCGATTTGCCTTCTCTTCCTTCGTCGCGCTCGACGAAAGCGTCCGAGCAGCACCGAACCACGTCCGCCAGCCGCCAGCGGCCGCTACTGCCTCGCTCGCCTTACTCATGGCCGGCACCGCACAACGTCGATCCCCGACGCCGGGTCTGTCGATGCGAACTCACCGCTCAATTCTCTCCGCGATTCGCAGAACGGACATCACCGGGGCCCATCTGGGCCGCCAACTGCGGCCAATACGACCAGATCGAATATGTAGGGTTAGCAGTAGAACACTACGTATTCTCAAATTGCTTGTCTCACAATTGATTTGGACAGATTGTCTTCTCAGACCACAGGATGACGCTAGCGGGAGGCGACGTTCGACGCTGTATCGATGTTGACGTGTTCGGCCGCCCAGGCCGGAGCGCCGTCGTTTCTCAGGCGAGGCCCGAAGTGCTCGACGGTCACCCATCCGTCGTAAGCGAACAGGCGGGGTTCGTCGATGCCGAACTCCGCAAGGATGTCGGTAGCGAGGAGGTATGCCGCGGTCGCGGTAGTGCGGTGGTTGGCCCCGTCGCTAATGCCGACGGTAGCCGACGCGATCGTGGTCTTTTGGAGCATGTCCGCCAAGTCTGGAACACCGTGTGTGGCCGGGTAGGTACCGTGCCGGTTGCAGCTGGCCAGCCCCCCGAGCGGGGAACTTTCAGCCCCAGCAGGCGTCCCGATTTCCGGCTTGGCTCGCACCTCGAGGTCGCCGCTGGCGCCCGTGTTAATCGCGTGGTCGACGGCGTAACTCAGGGCCGTGAACAAGGCCCATTCGACCTCGTCGGTGCTGCCCCAAACGCCATTGCGACCACCGGCATGGGACAGCGGGGTTCTCATGTCGACATCGCTGTGCGGGTCGAGCTTTGTGATGGACTGCGTGACGTGGGCGCTACCGTCGTGTCCCAGGCGCAGTGCAGCCCCGGAGAACCAGATCACGGTTTGCCCGATCGCTGGCCGTACCTGGCGTTCGAGCCCGTTCAGGCCTAGGTGAAAGTTGCTGCCCGGTATATCGCAGTTTGCGGCCCAGCTGAGCGCGAATCCGACTTCTGCGGTTCGGGCAGACACACCCGGTGCACGCGTGCCCGGGACGGTTGGCGCGACGGCAATCGACACCCAGTGCTGCGGTGACCAGCGACCGCGGGAGTGCTCGTCCATGAGGGCATCCACCGATGCGGCGACATCGGCGTGCGCCGCAAATCGGTTGCGGTACATCGCCGCGACCTGGTCCTCCTTGAGCCACGCTGTTGTCGTCATCTGGCGCATCGGGAACGCCAACGTCGTCGCAGTTGGGCTTTCGGGCATGACGGCGTGCGGGGCATCGTAGCTACGTCCGACGACGATCACCATGAAGTGGTTGCCGGAGCCGGCATCGATCGCCGTGACGGTGAGGTCGGGAATGAAGGGTCGGATTCGGCGCTGCCGAGCCTCGCTGACCATTCCAATCAGCGCGTCGACGCTGTCGGCAAACGGTGTTGCCGCCGTGGCCCGGCTGTGCTCGTCCTCCTCGACGCCGAGAATGACAACGCCGCCGGCGTTGTTCGCCATGCCGGCGATGTCTTTCGCGATCTCGTCGCTGCTGCCCCGCTTGTACGGGTCGCGTTTCCAGTCGAGCTGCTCACTCTCCGGCGCGCGCCGCTGAATGGCTCGCTCGATCGCGGCAACGTCGATCTGGTCGACGGGAACTCCGAAGACATCGCGCAGACGAGGGAACACGGCCATCCGACCATTCTTGCTGATCGACGCGCACTCGCTGGCCGCGGCTGACCTTCGATCAACTCGATCTGCGACTGAATGCCCAACTGGATCGAGACGAAATCGGTCTCGATACATCTTGGTCAGCCGCACGACCCGCGATCGCGAGCGAATACGACGGAATCGAATACGCAGGGTTACCAGTAAGTGTCTGCGTATCGCATCGGATGAATCAATCCGGTCGACAGGCGCATCGCGATTAGCGTTACCGGGATGATGTCGGCCAACTGAGGCGAATGTCGCGCCGGCTGAAGGAAATCTGCGGCTTCGTTCTTAGACGAACACATTCTGCAGGGCGGCGGATGCTTCGCTGGCGATCGCTGTTCCGGCTGACTGGCCAAGAGCCCCAGCAACATCGGTCAAAACCCGCCAAAATTTGTCGCGTAAGCGCTCGGTGCTCGGTTCCGGCAAGTCGGCCTCGGCACGCAAATCGTCGGCCGCCTCCCGTGCCCGAGCGGCTGCGTCTGCAGATACGCCGGGAGACACGGCAGCAGAGTCGAGATTATCGGCGAGCTGTCGCGCAGCTTGAGTCTGCACTGCGAGGTTCGACTTCTGTGTCGCACCGGGACTGTTTGATGCGAAGTTTCCGACCGTGCTGTTCGAGATCGTGATGTTGGTACCTTGCGGATGAGCTGGTTCGTCCCAGTCGTTCACCGACCGCTCCGTTTCGACATATTTGACACCTTTCGGTGTGCACTGCGGGCGAAGCAACGTTCCGCCCCAGGTCGGCGTACCTGACAGAAACCCGTTCGTGTGAAGCCACTCCATTGCCTGAGCCGCCTCGTCGTCGGTGATCGGTGCGTCCTGCCACCCAACGTCTTGAGTTACTCGCGCTCCGGTCAGATTCTCCCGGAATTGTCCGCCGTCGATCGTCTGGTCGTACACGAACTTAAGGAGGCTCTTGTGCTCTAACCGTGGGTCTTTCGGCCGGGTAGTTGGGGTCGGGCTCCGCCGAGGCTGAGCATGGCGAGGGCGATGAGGGCGTCGGGGCTGTGGAATCCGAAGCCGCGTCGGGTGATCAACCGGATCTTGGTGTTGACCGACTCGACGCGGCCGTTGGACATGTTGTGCTCGATCGAGGCCAGGATCTGAGGACGGTGTTTGACGATCGTCTTCTGCAACGCCACGAACGCCGGGATCCGGCAGCGACGCGCCCAGCTGATCCACCCATCGAGTGCAGCGACAGCCTGCTCATGCGGCAACGTGAACACCAACCGCAACGCCTCCTTGAGCAGGTACGCGCG
>NZ_JBIMSN010000004.1:0-12917 GCF_043944905.1 Antrihabitans spumae | reverse complement strand
AAAGATTTTCGGCCTCACATCACGCGCCTCACGCCGATCGCATTACGCAACAGCCCGAATCCCGTCCCAAAACCCGAATAGTGGGCTGTCAGCGTCACCAGGTCAGGTACCGACGGGTTCGAGATGACGCTCGGGCCTCGGAACCGACTGTTCGATGTCACGGTCGGTGGTAGGCGCCGTCGCAGCAGGATCCTGACTTGCAGGCAGTTTGGGGCGCTCGATCTTGACGATGCATCGCGCCAGGTCCGGACCTATTGCGCTGGCTCGCATTTCGAGGTCGGAGCGCGCGACACCGTCCTTGCTCGTGTATTCGTTGGTACGCAACTGCCCGTAGGCGACGATCGGATCGCCCACCATGATCGATGCTCCGACACCAGCAACAAGGCGGCGCCAGCAACTCACACTCAAGTACAGCGTCCCGCTGTCGACCCACTCCCCTGTTCCGCGGTCCTGTCGGCGTGCGTTGCTCGCCATGCGAAAGCTGATGACTTCCTCGCCGTTGGCGCTGCGCTTGACCGGATTCGTGATCACAGTTCCGACCACTGCCGTGTTTACCTCGTACATGTCCCCGCCCCTTCGTAGTTCGACACGTGCTCGCGCCGTTGCATCAAGCGTGCTCCACGAATGGGCCGATAGGCGTGCGAAAGGAAATCTGTGGATGGATTCGGCGCATGTGAACAACTCGCGGATCGGCGGCGTTTTTCGATCGATCCTGTCGGTGGGTCGGAGTAGGGGTCACGGTCGAAACGCCGGGCACCTAGAATTCGGCCATGGCCCGGGGAACTGATGACTGACAACCCGCAATTTCCGCACGGTGGCAACCAATTCGGCGGCTATTCACCCGTCGAATACCCGCCCGTTGTCCAACGGCGATCCTGGGCCGTACCGGTCGTCGTCGTACTCGGTGCGTTGCTCGTTGCCGCAGTGGTCGCCATCGGCTGGTTGCTGCTTGCACGCGCGGACGACGACTCCACTGATTCGATCCCGGGTGCCGAGGCCATGGCCGAGCTGTGCGACTGGGCGCCGACTTTCATAACGTACGACTACGCCACGATCGACGACTACTTCGACGATGTGCTCGATCGGGCAACAGGCGACTTCGCGCGCGAATTTTCCTCCACCCGTAGCCAATTGAAGCAGGCGATCGTCGGGAGTCAGGTGCGTTCGCGCGCCGAGGGCAAGCCGATCTGCGGTGTGCAATCCGCATCGGGCACGGAGGCCAAGATCGTGCTGTCCCAAATGCAGTCCGTTACGAGCCTGGTCAGTCCGATACCCGCGACCAACTCGATAACGCTGGTCGCAACGATGACGAAGATCGACGGTCGGTGGCTCGTCAGCAAAACCGACATCCCCGTCGCAAGGTAGCGACTACAACGTTGCGGGGTCGGTGTTCGCGCCGCACAGCACGATAACGGGTCGCTCGCCCTCCTCAGGGACGTACGCACCACTGCGCACCGCAGCCAATGCCGTGGCGCCACCGAATTCGACTGCGATCCGAAAGTGACGCCAGAGATAGTCGCGCGCGGCAACAATCGCATCGTCGGTCACCAGGAGCGACGTAATGCCATGTGCTGCAGCAACGCTCATCGCGATGTCACCGATCCGCTTGGCGCCGAGCGAATCTGCCGCGATGCTGTCGACGGCCACATCGACGGGAGAGCCGTTACGCAGAGCGGAGTGCAACGTCGGGATGCCCTGCGGCTCGACTCCGATGACCGAACGGTCCGACGAGACGCCGGTAGCGATGCCTGCGATCAGACCGCCGCCCCCGACCGCTACCAGAACAGGATTCGCCTCCGGCACCTGCTCGTCGAGCTCGAGCCCGATGGTGCCGGCACCCGCGACGATGTCGGGCAGATCGTAGGCGTGCAACTGGACCGAACCACGTTCGATCGCCAAAGCTGTTGCGCACTCGAATGCTTCGGCGTGGCTCGTGCCGTGCTGGACGACGTCGGCGCCGAGTGTATGCAGCGCAGCGACTTTGGCCGCAGGTGCATTCTCCGGAACGACGACTGCACAGCCGACGCCTTGCATTGCTGCCGCGGTCGCCGCTGCGATGCCTGCATTACCGCCCGATGCGATGACCACACCGAATGCATCGACGGCACTGTGCAGCATTGCATTCAGGCTCCCGCGCGTTTTGAACGAACCGCCGAATTGCAGATACTCGAGTTTGAACGAGACCGGCACCGGACCGTGCACGGTGTCGACGACGGCATCGAGCACCGGCGTCAGCCGCAGACGATCACCGATCCTTGCGCGCGCTGCTTCGACATCCGAGCGATCGATACCGGAGCGATCGATACCGGAGCGATCGATCACTTGCCCGCTTCCCTCTCCCTGCGGGCAAGTTCGGCGAACATCGCGTTGTGAGCGGCCAATTCGGCGTCGTCGTCGCGTTCTGCTGCGCGGTCGTACCGTTTCGCGGCGCGATCGTCGGCGCGCGACCACTGGATCAGCAGTGCCAGCATCACCAGCACGAGCGGTATTTCACCTGTCGCCCAGGCGATTCCACCACCGAGGCGTTGATCGGCGATCAGGTCGGAGTTCCAGTCGAGCCCCAGACTGCGGTAGAACCAGCCACCCATCACCGTGTCCATACTCATCAGCGCAATGCCGAAGAACGCATGGAAGGGCAACGACCCGAACACCATTGCGAGCTTGGTGATCGGCTCGACGTGCCGTGGCGCTGGATCGACCCCGATCACCACCCAGTAGAAGAGGTAGCCGCTCACCAGGAAGTGCAGGTTCATCAACAGATGCGCGGGGTGGGAATCGACGGTCGAGTCGAAGATGCCACCCAGATACAAGCCGTAGAACCCACCGACGAACAGCGCCGCTGCGACGAGTGGCTGTGTGAGAAAGCGCGACACCGGACTGTGCAGCCCGATGAGCAGCCATTCGCGTACCCCTGGAACACCGTCTTTGCCTGCGGGTTTGAGTACTCGCAACGCAAGGGTGATCGGTCCACCGAGTGCCAGCAGGACCGGCGCAAGCATCGACAGCAACATGTGCGACATCATGTGAACGCTGAACTGAGCGGGCGAATAGCGACCGATACCCGACGACGTTGCGATCAGCAGGACCACGCAACCGAGTACCCACGCGATGGTACGACCGACCGGCCACGAGTCACCGCGTTGGCGCAACCGTCGCACGCCGACCAAGTACAGGACTGCGGCAACGATCGATGCCGTGCCGAAGATCAGGTCGAAGCGCCAGTCGAAGAAGATCCGGGCGACCGTCAGCCGACCGTCCAGGTCGTAGCCGAGTTCGACCTCCGTGACCGACGGGTTCAGGTTGGCATCCGCCGGTGGCGGTGTGCGGCCGAGACCGACGGCGATGCCGATGGTCGTCGCAAAGATGATCGTCTCGATGCCGGCGAACTTGACCAAGGCGAAACGCGAGGTCGGGTCGGCGGCGAGGGCAGGCAATGCGCGTCGGCGCTGCGCGAAACCCAACGCGCCCAACGCGACGAGCGCAGCGGTTTTGGCGAGTATCAGTCTGCCGTAATCGCTGGTGAACAAGTCGGACAGCGGCAGTCGCACGAGCGCATTGATCACACCACTCGCAGCCATCACAACGAACGCAACACCCGCCACGGTCGAGAACCGTCGAGCCGCCACGTCGGTGTGTGCGCCGCCGCGTCGAGCGTGGGCGAAGAGTGCGAACAAGCCGCCTGCCCACAGCGCTGCAGCGACCAGGTGCAGGATCAGGCTGTTGGTCGCCAGATCGTGCGAACCGCCCGACGACGAGTGTCCGTTCACCCCGAGCGGCATCAGCGTCAGCAAGGCCAGACCGAGCAGCAACGGCGTCCACGACCAGCGCAGCACCAGCCGGCACCCGACCGCCAAGAGCGCCGCAAGGATCGCGGTCCACCGCCACGCGCTTGCCATCTCGACCTGGCCGATCGCACTCCACAGGTTCTCAGGCTTCAGCGCTTCGGCAAGCGGTAGGCCCGACGTGTCCGACAACGTCAACGGCACCAACATCGCTGCACAGAGCGCCCAGACGAGCGCTCCGTAGAACGCGATTCGCACCGAGCGATACCCGTCGACGTCCAGAACACCGTTGCCCTGCGGTGGCACGAGGAATGCAGCAAGCAACAGCGAGCCGACTGCGACGACGGCACCGAGTTCGCCAATCGCGCGCAGAGCAGGCAGTCCGTAGGTCGTCAGCGGTCCAGGGTCGGGGATGCCGAGCAGAACCAACGCATCCGACGCCGAGAATCCGACGACGACGGCAGCGACAGCACCGGCTATCAGGCCTGCAACGACGAACACCGCAGCCGAACTCGAACGCTCGAGCTGTGGTGACTTCGCGGTGTCTAGCTGTGCCGACGCAGAGTCGGTGTCGGGCTGTGCCATACGGTCAAGAGTAGAGCCGTGTCAGCGGTCACCCGTCCGGTGGTTGTAGCTTCCGGACATCTTTCCGGAGTCGGGGGCTCGCTCGCGTCGCTCGACGTGGTCGGGGGACCATTCACGTCGCTTCGCGTGCGTCCAACTTGGCCGGGTACTATTGCCGCGCGCCTCCGTAGCTCAGTCGGATAGAGCAAGAGCCTTCTAATCTCTAGGTCGCAGGTTCGATTCCTGCCGGGGGCACCAAAACAGTCAGTTTCAAACCTTCGTCACGGGACGAAGGTTTTTTGTTGCTTCGGCGAAGGATGTCGGTGAGGGAAGGCATTCCTTCGTCATCATCATTCACGCACGAATTGGACGTTGATGCGATCCCTGCCACTGCGGTGTCGGTCAACGTCTTGAATGGTTCGTTGAGTTCGATACGAACCTGGTCTTCGTCGACGTAGATACGTTCGAAGAAGGCCTGGTTGTAGAGCCTGCGCACGTGGTTACCGGCTGCAAGGTAACCGCGATAGCAGTTGGTGGCATACGTGAGGGCGACCTGCAGGTTTGTTTCGATCTCGTCGACTTCGATGCTCGCTGTGGTGAGCCGTTCCTCTACGGTTACGAGGCTTCGGGCGATGCGATCTTGCTCCGACTTGAGCAGGTCGAGGGGGATCGCACCTGCGTAGTGCGCTTGGAGGAGTCGCGTTCGCTCTGCGAGAAGGCGCTTCTTCTGAGTAGTGAGGTCGTTCTTTTCGGCGTCGACACTGGTACGGGTGTCCTGGATGTCACTGCACAGCAATGTCTCGATCTGAGCTCGTAACGTGGGATCGAGCTGAACAGCGCGGTACGCCTCTTCGACGAGTTCTTCGACAACCTCAATCAGAACAGCCTTGCGCGTGCAGCTTGTACGCTTCTGTTGCCGCCCGATGCAGATGAAATACGGATATACGACGCCGTAGCGGTTCTTGGACATTGTGATTATCAGGCGGCTGCCGCAGCCGCCGCAGAACACGCTCGACTTGAGGTAGTGCGGGTGGTCGCGCTGCCGCTCCCCCATGGCGTGCGATTCGAGGACGTCCTGTACGCGCGCCCAGGTCACCTCGTCGATCAACGACTGGTGCCGTCCGGGATACCTAACTCCCCGGTAGGTGACTTCTCCTTTGTAGTACGGCGTGGTCAGAATCTTGTGTAGTGAGTTGATCCTGAGTGATTGGCCTGGCGATTTCGATGTCGGTCGCGACTGAAGCCCTCGGGCTTCGAGAGCATCTACCAAGCGCCGGAGGGTCCAGTCGCCAGTCGCATAGGCATTGAAGGCCCAGGTGATGAGTGGGCCTCGCTCTGGGTCGACGTCGACGGTTCGGACTTCGCGTCCTTCGGGATTCAGTGCGCCGACATTGCGGTAGCCGAGTGGAGCTTTTCCGGGTGTGCCGCCGGTCTTGGCCTTTTGCTCCATGCCCTTATTGACTTCGGCGGCGAGGTTCCGGGAGTAGAACTCGGCGATCGAGCTCATGATGCCGTGCAGCAACATGCCCGATGCGGTCTCGTCGATATTCTCAGTCGCTGAAACCAGCGTGGCTCCTGCTTTGCGCAATGCAAGGTTGATTTCCACGTCGTCGACGCGATTGCGAGCCAAACGATCAACCTTGTGGACGATCACGTAGTCGACCTGATTCGCCTTGACGTAAACGAGCATTTTCTGCAACTCGGGGCGATCAGCCGACCTGGCGGACTCGCCCCGATCGACGAACTCCGCGATGACAACGGCGCCGATGGAGCCGGCCTTGCGCCGGTTCGCTTCCCGCTGCGCCGGGATCGAGTATCCCTCAGGGTCACCGTCACGCTCAGCCTGTTCCTTGGTCGAGACCCGGATGTAGGACACGGCTACCTTTGCCTCGGCACTGCCTGGTTGTGCTACAGCGGGATTCATGACCAAGCTCCTTGCAATGAGACGGTGCGGTTGTACGTGCTGAAATGGGGTCCCGCGAACGGCGGTCGTGATGCGCATCGTTCGGTTCGTTCGACAAGTCCGGTCTGCGCCAGCCGAACAGATATAGCCTGCTCGGACACTTGGAAGTGGCGTGCTAGGTCTCGGGGTCGCTGCATCCCGTTGCCCCAGGCTCTTTTGAGGAGTCGCTTTGGCACGAGAAGGCATCCAGCGAAGTAGTCGGCAGCTTGCTCCGCCTGCTCAGACCCAGTAACTTTCGCGGTACCCGCGTACAGCCGCGAGGCCGATCCGTGGTCGACGATGTGCTTGTACTCGTGGCATAAGCTGAAACGTTGACGAGCCCAGCTCTCGGACCGGTTGAGCTGGATCACCCAGACCTGCCCATTCCAGAAGCTGGCACCTGAGACCGGCAAATCGACGTACTCGATTTGGATCTTCGGCAGCTCGGTGATGACCTCGCGCGGGGTCGGTCCCCTGGTGATCTGATGCAGTTCGAGCAAGCGGTTGGCATGCAGCTCGGCGATACGCAGTGACTCTGCGAACGTGACCGTGCTACGAGTGGGGATGACCGCGCGGAGTCTGGCTAACACGCTTCGGTTCTCGGTTGAGTTGGTTGTGTAGTGCATAGCGTTCTCCTTTCGCGGTGAGAGTTGTAGTGCTGGTTAGTTATTCATCTTCGGTTCCTGCCGGTCCACTGACCGTAATGCCATGGTCTTTGGCAACTTTGGCAAAGTGTTGCTCGATTTCGGCAATCGCTTCCGGCGGCATGTTGCGGTATTTGCTGCGCAGGTACGGGGTCATGCTCGGCAGTTCGCCTTCGGGCATCCAGCCGACGGTGGCGAACAGGTCGGCGCTGGTGATGCCCAGGACCGTGCCGAGGGCCCGCAGGTTCGTGGCGGTAGGAGCGGCGATTTGGCCGAGTTCGAGTCGGGTGAGCGTCGAAGGCTGAATCCCCGCCCGCCGTGCCGTTTCGCTGGCCGACAGCCCGAGTTCCGTGCGTTTTGAGCGTAGTAACTCCGCCAGTATTTGCGATTGTTTTTCGTTCATTTCTTTCTCCCGTTCTATATCCCATTTTATTGCGTTTATTGCATCGATGCAATGATTTTCGCCTTTTCTACAACGCAATTAATGGGCGGCAAAGCCTTTCCTTGGAGGAATTGATTCGACTATATTCGGCCGTCGAATAGCCAGACTCCGCCGTCGTCGGCTGGAATGAAATGCAGGTCGCCTTCCAGGTGCATATCGCGCGCCAACGCTTCGGTGTCGATCCGGGCGTACGGTCGCAACGACTCGGGTACCGATTCATCGAGCAGGCGTTGGTAGCCCAGATCGTCGATGAGCTGTTCGGCATAGGCCTCCATCGACTCGTAGTGCCCGAGGTAGGCGTCGTCGAATTGATCGAGCGCAGCTTCGTTGCCTTCTTGGGCGCTGGCCCAGGCGGCAAAAGCCAACCCGTGCTCGGTGATGCCGCGAGCGATGCGAGTGACGAGTTCGATCGAGTCGTACTCGTAGATCCGCGCCTCCCCGAATCCGCCGAAGTCGTGAATGGCGAATTCTTCGGCGTCCTGTTCGGGCGACGCGGCGAGCATCGCACGAATGTCGGCGTGGACGTCCTCTGGTTCACGGTCGGCATCCAGCCAAACGCCGTACAGTCGGCCGTTGTTGTAGTCGGACAGCGATGCGACGTAGATGCGCGGTGTGTCGACGTTGATACGTTCGTGGCTAGCCTCGTGCTCGCCTGAATTACTGTGTGGTTGTTGTTCATTGGTCATAGTCACCTCCTTTGTTGTTGCGCACTGGTGTGGGTTGTGTAGGCGACGGGAGCGCGGACGAGTCGATCGACTCCGTCCGCAGCTCCCGCGCCCGTTGTCCTCAATCGCCGTATAGGCGGGTAGGGACGACACCGAGGTTGCTGACTGGCTGTCAGCTCTCGTTTGGCGATCCGCCCGTGCTCTTTCGGGTGGGGCGTGAGCGGCTTCCCGCGGTGGGTGGCTGCTCGGCCCCGAAGAGCGAGGCGATGGCGTCACGCCGCAGGGCGGCTTCGCGTTCGATGTCGGCGAGCGCGGTGTCCGCCTTGTTCGCGAGTTCCGGGGCGTTCTTGGCTGCCTCGATATGGGCGACCAATGCGGCGCGGAACTCGTCGGTGACGGTGCTGCCGCGCAGTCCCGCGATGAGCGTGAGCTGCGCGTGCATTTCCGGCTCTAGCCTGATCGCGAGCGTCTTGACGCCGCTGGTCTTGCTGGATACCTCGTCCGGTGTGGACATGGCTACCTCCTCGGTGTTGGTGCGGTCGGTGATCGACGGGATGTCAGATCACTGCGACCGCAAGGCACCGACGAGGTGCCGGTCAGGCCGCCGCCTGGTCCGGACTGGCTCGCGGGTTGGTGGTGCCGGTCCGCTTCTCGGCGGCGATCCGGTCGTTCGCCATTGCTGCGAACGTCGGATTGAGTTCGATTCCCAGCCAATCCCGTTGCAGCGCTTTGGCTGCGACAGCGGTGCTGCCGCTACCAATGAACGGGTCGAGCACGATGCTCGGTTCCGATGCGGCGTTGCAGTCGCAGGTAGGCCCTATTACGGCGCGGGTCGCGACTCCACCGAGTGCGCGGATGACGTCTCGCTTCCACGGCAAGCGGCAGGAACTGCAGCGCGATTCGGGGCATCCGGCCCTGATGGCGCGAGCCGCGAGGGTGACCGGATAGGTGGCGTGGTGCCCACCCCGGAAGCTGCTGGTCGCGAGCTGCCAGACGTCGCCGGGATTTTTGCCGAACGGATGACCGACTCGCCCAGTCGCTTTCATCGCGGCCAGTCCCGAGGCGTCATCGCCGTTCGGTCCGCGCCAGTTTTCCCGATTCCGAGTAGCTGACCCCTGGTGTTTCGATGCGGTCGATCGATGGGGCACCCGGATATTGTCGAGGTCGAAGAAGTAGGTGGGGTTTCGGGCGAGGACGTAAATGACCTCATAGGTACAGGCCAGTCGATCACGGACACTGGTCGGCATCGGATTGGTCTTCGCCCATACGATCTTGTTGCGCAGAATCCAGCCTTCGGATTGGAGCGCTATTGCCAGCTTCTCCGGGGCGAGGACCAGGCCTTTCGCCTTGGCCCCCTGCCTCGGGTGGGTCGAAAAAGTATCGGCCACATTCAGCCACAGCGTGCCGGTCGGCACGAGCACGCGACCGATCTCGTTGCACACCTCCTCCAGCGACCCGACCCAGCTGTCGACGTGATCTTCGAGCCCCAGCTGGCCGTCGACCTCGTAGTTGCGGAGCCTGAAATACGGTGGACTCGTCAGCACCATGTCGACGGCGTTGTCGGGTAGGTTACGAAGCTGTTCGAGGGCGTCGCCGACAATGATCTGATTGCGTGGAAGCCCACTCATGGCGCACCTCCGTTCACCAGGGCGCTCAGCTCGTTCGGTGCGATCACCCGAAACAGGTCCGAGCGCAGGCCAGCATCCTTGACGATTGCCGCCAGTAGGGCCTCACGGCGACGCTTCGTTTCGACGGTCCAGACGACGACCGGGAAGACGCCGCTCGCGTCTTGCTCGACGCCGCTGCGCCGGTAGGCCTCGTACTCGTGACATTTTGCGACCAGCCTCGGCACGCTTTCGGTGCCCAGATCGACCTCGACGAACCAGCTGTCCTCGAACTCTCCCGTCACCGTCAAAGCGAACAGATCCGGCTTGAGGGTGATCGTGCCGCCGCCAAGCCCTGAGTAGCGGCGATGGCAGGCGGGCTCAGTTTCGACTCGGACTACGTCGATCTTGCTGCGATGACTTAACCGGACCAGGATCAAGTGCGCGTCAACCACCGCCAGGGTGTGCTGCAGAAAATGTAGCGACGGTTCATAGCGTCGTCGCCTTGCTCGTGGTTCGATGTCTCGCAGCAGTCGGTCACCGACAACGTCGACATGCCACACGTATGAGGCGGACCCCGCTCGGATACCGCCGACGCGACGCTCCAAAGTGCTGAGCAGCCGCTCGCGCCGAAGCCTTTCCAGTACGCGGCGGCAAACCCGAGCGGCGGACGTCTGGCTGGCGTGCTCGGTGAAATGGAAGGCCTCCATCTGCGCAGTCGTGACGAAACGATGCGCCGCCACGGTCTGAAGCACCGCCCAGTCGCGCCCGGACAGTCGTTCCCGCGTTGCCTCCAACCCTCGACGCCCGACCCGAGAATGGTGAGGAAGCAAAGAATCCTCACGAGTCGTCACCCCTAACTCGCCGGATCTGTCATCGACCTGCGACGACCTACTCGACGCCGACCACGCGACCGGGCGAGCGGCTGGTATACCTCTATCCTTGGCCGATTCGTCCCGAATCACGGTCATGACGACCCCCGACGGCGACGACCGATCACCGATTCATCCGGCCGGTCATCGATCAGAAGATCCGCGAACCCGGCTTCGATCTCGTCGAGCGGCTGTCCGAACTTCGCTCGGCTCCGTGCTCGGATGTCGTCCGGATCGCTGCTCACCGGTGGCGGTGGCAGGGTTACGCCGGATGCCCACGGCTGCACGGTGTTGTCTTGCACCAGGCTGGCGTAGACCTGGTAGGCAGGTAACGCATTAAAGTCCTCATGGCTCAGCACGGATTGGCCCGCTGCCATCGCTTTGGCATCGGTCGCGCTCAGCTGGAAACAGACACGGGAGCGGGCGTTGGCTTCGAACGCTGCCCGCATCGACGGCGACAGCTGCTCACGGTATTGGTGTGCCAAGTGGAATGCCGCACCAAGGCTACGACTGGTGGCGAGGGCATCGCTCAGGTCGGTCGGTAGCCGCAAAAAGTCTTGCACCTCATCGACATAGACCATGACGGGCTTGCGGGCAGTCGCCGAGATCGCGGCCCGTTCGCGGATCGCCTGCCACAATTCCGCTAGAACGAGCGCGCTCAGCAGCTGGCCCGATTCCGGTCCGAGCACACCTTTTTGCAGCGGCACGAGCAGGATTTTCTGCTCGTTGAGAACCTGGCGGATGTTGAATCGCGGACGCCGCTGGGCAAGCGACGCTCGTAACCCGGGACGCAGTAGCGGACGAAGCTTGTTTTGCAGCGGCGCGACGACCTGGCTGCGAGCATCGTCCGACAGCCCGTCGAACCACTGCCAAAATGGTCCCGAAGCGATCGGATCGTCACGCATTACGTGCTGCGTCAGTGAACGCCGGAATCCCTTGTTGGTCAACAGGAGTGGCAACATCACGAGACTGGCGTCGTCGCGGTGGGCCAGAACGGCGAGCGCATTTTGCAGAATGTCGGAGCTACGAGGCCCAAGCGCTTCCCCGTACAGAGCGTGGAATACCCCGAACAACGAGTCGGCGACCAATTCGGCAGTGCGCCCGCCGGTGCGCATCAGCGGATTGATCCCGATCGGTGCGTCGTCGAGCGGGTCGAAGACGACAACGTCATCTCGACGCGACGCCGGTATCCGGGCGAGCACATCGGCAACAAGGTCTTTCGGTTCGATCACGACCACGCCGCGTCCCGCCACCAGGTCCTGGTGAATCAGGTTGAGTAGCAGCGTTGACTTGCCTGTGCCGTTAGGCCCAAGTACCCACGTGTGGCGCAACGCATCGGTGATGTTGTAGCCGATGCCGCCACTGACGCCGGGAGCGTTCGCGCTAGCGACGATCCGATCATCCTGTCCGGCCATTTTTGCCGGCCGAATCGGTCGAGGGTGCCGCGGTGGCTGACCAGGGAACTCGGTGTCGCTCTCCCCAACAGGCCAGCCGAGCAGTTGGCAGATTTCCTTGATGCTCAGCTGCAGCGGCCAGATCCACGGCGACCGGGCCTCGTTGATCCCTCGCGGTTGTTCGGCGGTGATCAATACCTTCACATCGGGCGCTTCGGCGGTGCCCAGCGCACCCAGAAGTCCGAGAAGGAGTGATTGTCGGCGTTCGACGGTGCTGGCAGTGACGCCGATCCGCATGGTGAGTGCGAAGCCGTGCTGTCCGAGCTTGGTCTTGATGGCTGCACGCCGGTCGTTGTCGCTTTCCGGTGTGACGCCGTAGAGCACTTTGTGCATCGTTGATTGCCGTGCAGGCAACCCGAGGCTCGGCAAAGCGCGGGGTGATCGAGGGGGTCCGAGCACAACCTGGATGACGAGCAATTCGGTCTTCTGTACTGCGGTCATGGCACTCAGCACGGAACGCGTTGTCGCCACCGGATCGTGGGCCTGGACGGGACGCGCGCTGTCGCCGAGACGAATACGTCGCGACGTCACCACTTGCCTGCGCTCGGCGAGGCAGTCGACAACCGTTGCACCGGTCACCATCTCCTGGATGTGCCGCCGCAGCGTCTTGCGATAGCCGATCGGTGAGCCGACCAAGTAGCGGACACCGCTTCGGTCGGCCCGGGCTTCGAGCACCAAGCGCGGAGCCCGGCGCTCCGAAGCCAGACGCCGCAGCAGCGCAAGTGCAGCCTCCTCGGGTAGAGGTGACGGCCAGACGACTTGCTGCCAGGCGATCCCGCTGCGTGCGGTGGTGTCGGAGTTAGTCATCTGACACCTCGTCGGCAACGTCGCCATCCAACCGCTCGGTCACGGCCACGGCTTGCTTGGCTGCCTCCGAATCGGCGAGCGCTAGCCTGCCGCTTTCACGGTAATTCCTTCGGAGTTGGTGTCGTACATGAAGAAAGGTGC
>NZ_JBIMSN010000039.1:0-2309 GCF_043944905.1 Antrihabitans spumae | reverse complement strand
ACTCTGACATCTTTCGTCATAGACGTTGATGAGAGCGTGTTTTCACACCTGGATAACGCCGGGCACGGGCAAGAGCCACACTCTGATCGGGCTCGGCATCGCGGCCGTGCACGCCGGGTTGAAGGTCCGCTACTTCACCGCCACCGACCTGATCGACACCCTCTACCGTGGCCTGGCCGACAACACCGTCGGCAAAATCATCGACACCTTGCTGCGGGCCGACCTGGTCGTACTCGACGAGATCGGGTTCGCCCCGCTCGATGACACCGGCACGCAACTGTTGTTCCGGCTCGTCGCCGCTGCCTATGAGCGACAGTCCTTGGCAGTCGCGTCGCACTGGCCGTTCGAGCAGTGGGGTCGTTTCCTACCCGAACACACGACAGCTGTCAGCATCCTCGACCGGCTTCTCCATCACGCCACCATCGTGGTCACCGACGGCGAGTCCTACCGAATGCGAGACGCTCGACAACACCGAAAGGACCAGAACTAGCCCACAACCGTGGGGACTTTTACCTGGCCAAAAACGGGGACATCAAACTGGCCATTGACAGCGTATCGCGAAGTTGAACAAGACGCTGTCGACCTGGTTGGGCCGCGATGCTCGCGATTTGGTCGGCGAACTGTTCATCGATCAACTCACCGCAGGCGGTCGAATCCACTACGAGACCCATTTCGGACCGATGCTGCGCTTGACCGGACAGTTGGCAGGCATCACGGTGGATCTGGTCGCGGCCGACGGCACAAGGCTGCCGGTGTTCCTCACCGCCAACGTCAAGAAAGACGAAGGCGGTAACCCGGTCATGCTCCGGATCACTGCACAGGACGCGCGCGTTCGGCGCGAGTACGAACGCGAACTCCTCCATGCGCGTCGGCACGCCGAGAACGAACGGGCCCGCATCCAGGCTCTGGCCACCACGTTGCAACGTTCGCTGCTGCCGCCGTCGCTGGTGCCACCCGAAGGCATGGACGCCGTCGCGTACTACCACCCCGCATCGAGTGACGAAGTGGGCGGCGATTTCTACGACCTCTTCGCACTGTCGAACGAGCGCTGGGGTTTCTTTCTCGGCGACGTCAGCGGTAAGGGTGCGGCTGCCGCTGCGGTGACGTCGTTGACGCGCTATACCCTGCGAGCGGCCGCGGTCTACGACGACGACCCGGTCGCGGTCCTACACAATCTGAACACCGTGCTGAATCATGAATTTCACGGTTCCGACCCGCGGTTCTGCACCGTCATCTTCGGGTTGCTCACACCGAGCAAGACCGGTTTCGACGTGCATCTGGCAGGTGGCGGGCACCCGCCGGCGCTGCTGCTGTACGGAGACGGACAAGCGATGAACGTAGATCTGACCGGTGGCCAACTCGTCGGAATTCTTCCGAACCCACGATTCGTGGCTACCCGGCTTCGGCTGTCGCCCGGGGGACACGCTCGTTCTCTATTCCGACGGCCTCACGGAGGCGCAGACGGGTGTCGGCCAGTCTCGCTACGACGACGACGGTGCGTTGCTGAAATTCGCGGCTGCGAACAGCCCCTCGAATGCAGCCACGATCGTGGACGCGATACGGACGCTGCTCGACGGATTCGGTTCGGGTCTGCAGGACGACACTGCTGTTCTGGCTTTGGGTATTCCTGACGTCAGCGCGTGACCGCGGCGAGTGCGGTATCCAGATCCGGGTAGAGCGGGAAGACTTGATCGAGGCCCATCATCTTCAACGGCCGACTCGTCGTGGGTCCGTCCGCAACGACCGAGAAATCCAGCTTCGACGAATGCTTCTGGTGCGCGTGTACGAGCACGGTCATCGCAGCGGACGCCAGGAAGGAAACCTCTGTCAGGTCGACGATCAAAGCTGTTGGATGCGTATCGGTTTCGGCGGCGATTGCACTCGCCAAGACTGACGCGGTGGACAAGTCCACCTCGCCTGCCACAGCGATCACCGCCGCACTGTCGGTGCGTCGCGGGGTGACCGCGAACGGCACCGGCTGGGTGTGGGTCGACATGTTGGTGCTCCTAGCGTGGACTCTCGCACGGACACAGAACGAGCGCGCCGAGAGCGATTGATCGGTTCGCCGCTACTGCCGGGACGGCAATGTCGATTCTGCGAATGCGAGGTCTGGGCACAGGGACCGGAGCGAGAAGCCCGATCGCCAGATCAGAGTCGTGGGACGTATTGCCACACTACTGCGCAGCACACACGAGTGGTGAACAACGCCTGTAAACGTTGTCAGTTCCCTAAGTTCTCTGCACGAGTGACTTGTTGGCGGTCTCTGGGGGTGACGACAACGGGGTGGTGAATCGTCAACGTGTTTGCCG
>NZ_JBIMSN010000038.1:0-63614 GCF_043944905.1 Antrihabitans spumae | reverse complement strand
CCGCCGAGTCCCATTCACGAACCCTTTCAGGCCCGCACTAAGGATGGTGCCCTAGTGACCGATCGAGACAACGTCGGCACGATCGACGATCTGCACGCCTCCGCAACCAAGATCACCGGACTGACCGACTACGGCGACCCGGACTACCTTGTCGCACTGGAGGTGCTGCTCGACTCCTACGGCGAGGCCGACCTGACTCCGTTGGGCCGCAAAGTAGCTCGCGCATTCCTGCGCGGTGCACTCGTCGCGCGCTCGCTCAGCGAGGCGGCGTTCGCACAGCATCCCGAGCATGCGGACGTCACAATCGAAAGACCGATCTTCGTCACCGGTCTCCCTCGAACCGGCACGACGGCACTACACCGGCTGCTGACCGCCGACTCGGCGAACCAAGGCCTCGAGATGTGGCTGACCGAGTTCCCCCAGCCCAGGCCACCTCGTGACACGTGGGACGAGAACGCCGTGTACCGCCGGATCCAGGACATGTTCGAGAAGCACCACATCGAGAACCCGGAATTTATGGGCCTGCACTATATGTCGGCGTCGGAGGTCGAGGAATGCTGGCAGCTACTGCGTCAGTCGGCGATGTCCGTCTCCTACGAGTGCCTCGCCGACGTGCCGAGCTATTCCGCGTGGCTGGCTACCCAGGATTGGACGAATGCCTATGCCCGCCATCGCCGTAACCTGCAGTTGATCGGACTCCCCGACCGTAATCGTCGCTGGGTACTCAAAAACCCGAGCCACCTGTTCGCCCTCGACGCGTTGATGGCGAACTATCCCGATGCTCTGGTGATTCAGACGCACAGGCAACCTCGAACAGCAATCGCATCGGCATGCAGCCTGTCCGAGCAGGCCACGGCGGGCTGGTCGAACAGTTTCGCGGGCGACGTGATCGGCCGCACCCAACTGGATCTCTGGGCCCGCGGACTGGAGAGCTTCGATGCTGCCCGTCGCAACTACAACCCAGCCCAGTTCATCGATATCGACTACCGCGACTTCGTAGGGGATCCACTCGCGACGGTATCGGGGATCTACGACTATTTCGGCGTACCCTTGACGACCACCGCAGAGTCGGCGATGGCAGCGATGCATACCGAAAGCCGTTCCGGTGACCGGAAACCCGCGCACAAGTACGCGCTCGAAGACTTCGGGCTCACCCCGGAACAGGTCGACGAGCGCTTCCCGAGTTATGCGCGGCAGTAGCTAGTTCTTGTCCGGGGCGAACGCCACGGCCGCACCGAGAACATCGATCTGCACCTTTGCGTCGATCGGCGGCGGCAGCACGCTGGCCTGGCGGACGGTGATCGCGGGCTGATCACCAGGCAGTTCGATTTCGAGAACGACATCGGAACCCAAGAACTCGCTCGCGACCACCGTTCCGACACCCACTCCCCCTGCGCCGTCGGCCACTACCTTCGCAATCAACTGCTCGGGCCGCAGCATGATCGTGACGTCGCGCTGAGGTACGTTCCCCCGCAACGGGACTCGACCCAACGCGCACTCGGCGGCGCCGTCCGTCGCTGTACCGGAGAGGAACACACAATCACCGAGGAATTCGGCGGTGAAGCGGTCGACCGGTTCACCGTAGACCTCTTCGGGTGAGCCGACCTGGGTGAACTCTCCGGTCCGCATGACCGCGACTCGGTCCGCGAACGACAGTGCCTCTTCCTGATCGTGTGTGACAAGAATGCTGGTGACACCCGCGACGCGCAGGGTGTGCGCAACTGCTCGCCGCGTGGCCGCTCGCAACCCGGAATCCAGTGCGCTGAAGGGTTCGTCGAGCAGCATTACGTCGGGTTTGCGCGCGAGCGCCCGAGCGAGCGCGACGCGTTGCTGCTGCCCACCGGACAGTTCGTGTGGGCGCCGCCGAGCGTAGGTCGGATCGAGCGCGACCATCTCGAGCAGTGCGTGGACCTGTGATCGCACCGCCTTCCGGCGCATCGGGCCACCGCGGAGACCGTAGGCGATGTTCTGCGCGACGCTCAGATGCGGGAACAACGCGCCATCCTGTGCGACGTAGCCGACGTTTCGTCGGTGCGGCGGAACGGAACGCCCTTGATCGGCAACGCATTCGCCGGCGATCGACACCGAACCCGCATCGGGCGCTTCGAAGCCTGCGATGACGCGCAGCAATGTCGTCTTGCCGCAGCCCGACGACCCGACGACCGCGGTGGTGCTACCGGATTCGACCGATAAACTCACCTCGTGAAGGATCTGGGCACGACCGAACGATTTCGAAATACCCTGCAGCGCAACTGCACTCATACCGCAACCACCAGTTCCTTCGACGACGTGGCGCCGGTGGCACGCGTCGCCTGAGTGAAAAGCAGGTAGGTGACCGGCATGGTCAAAACCACCATGATGAGCGCGTACGGTGCTGCCGCCGCGAAGTCGAGACCGCTACTGGCGGACCAGAACCCCATGGCAAGCGTCGTCGTGCCAGTCGGCGCGAGCAGCAGCGTAGCCGTCAGTTCCGTTGCCACTCCGACGAATACCAGCGCCGCACCCGCAGCGGCTGCCGGAGCGGTCAGACGCAACGTCACGCGGACGAACGTCGCAGCGTTGGATCTACCGAGTGAACGTGACGATTCCTCGAGGCCGATCGGAACCTGCGCAAGACCGGACCGCAGGCTGACGAGCGCTCGTGGCATGAACATCAACACGTAGGCGACGACAACCACGAGCACAGTCTGATACACCGCCGGAAACCATTTGATCGTCACGGTCACCAGAGCCAGTGCGGTCACGATGCCTGGCAGCGAACTCGTGACGTAGTTCGATCCCTCGATCACCCGACCGACGACGCTGTTGGTGCGAACCGCAAGCCACGCAACAGGAAAAGCGAGCGCCGTCGTCAACAACGCTCCGGCACAGGCGAACGCGAGCGTCTGCCCGAGCGCTGTGCCGATAGCGTCGAGATCCCACACAGACGATCCGCCGATGCGCAACCACCGCACGATCGTCCACAGTGGGACTCCGAGCGAAAGCACAACCACTGCTCCGAACCCGAGCACTACAGGTACCAGGCTGTATCGCAGTTGAACTCGCACTGCAGGTCGCGGTGCTCCTGACCCGATCCTGAAGTAGCGCGCTCTGCCGCGACCAGACGCTTCGGCAATGAGGAGCAGCAAACAGCACAGCACAAGAACGCTGGCGAGCATGCTGCCCGCTGCGCCGTTGAACGTGGACTGGTACTGCTCGAATATCGCCGTGGTGAACGTGTCGAAGCGCAGCATCGCGAACGCGCCGTACTCGGCGAGCAGATGCAGTCCGATGAGCAGTCCACCGCCGAGTATCGCTAGCCGCAACTGCGGCAACACGATTCGGACGAAAACACCGATCGGACGAGAACCCAATGCGCGCGCCGATTCCTCGATCGCCGGATCCAGCCGTCGAATCGTCGCTGCGGCAGGTAGGTACACCAGCGGGAAGTAGGACAACGTCGATACGAGAACCCCTGCTGTCAGACCCTTCAAGCCGGGCACGACGGTGACCCACGCGTAGCTGTTGACGAACGCTGGAACAGCAAGGGGCGCAGCGAACAACGGACCCCAGATCGGCGCACCGGGGACATTCGTTCGTTCGACCAACCAGGCGAGACCGACCCCGAGAGCAACACAGATCGGCACGGTCACGACGACCAAGCCAACCGTATTCAGCAGGAGGTCACCGACTCGTGGGCGAACGATCAACTGGTAGGCCGACGTCCACCCTGCCGAGATCAATTCCGATACGACGTAGCCAAGCGGAACCAGCATGGCGGCCAACGCCAGCACGACGACCGGCGTCCCGAGCAGAACACTCGGACGCCGGATCGCGCGTAGGACGTGAGCAGGTGCCACTAAAGCAGGCCGGCCTCGGTCATCAGCTCGGTTACCTTGCGGCTGTTCAACTTCGCTGGATCGACGACGGGTGGCGCAAGATCTGTCAGCGGCACGAGCGCGGGATTGGCCGCGACACCGCTGGCGACGGGGTATTCGAACGAGGTGCCCTTCTGCAGCACCTCTTGGCCGGCCTTACCCGTAATGAACCTCAGGAAGGCCTGCGCGTTCTCCTGCTTCTTGCTCGACTTCAGCACTCCGCCACCGGAAATGCTCACGAACGCCCCTGGATCCTGGTTACGGAAGAAATGCAGCGCGGTGTTCCCGCTGTTCTCCTTGGTCTTGGCCTGATCCTGGTACCAGTAGTAGTGGTACATGATGCCGCCCGGAATCTCGCCGGCGTTCGTCGCCTGCATCACGGCGATGTTGTTCTTGCGGATATCGGCGTTCGCCTTCATCGCCTTCAGCCAATCGAGCGTCGCCGCTTCACCTTTCAGCTCGAGTATCGCGCTGACGATCGCCTGGAAATCGGCGCCCGACGGTGCGGCAGCCCACCGACCCTGCCAACTCGGGTCCGCGAGATCCATGATCGAGCGGGGCAGCTGCTCGGGTGTCAGCTTCTCCGGGTTGTACACGAACGTCGTCGATCGACCTGCTATGCCGACCCACTTGCCCGTCGACGGCCGGTACTGCTCGGGAACCTGTTCGAGCGTCGCGGCGTCGACGTCGGTGAACAAACCGGAGTTCTCGACCAACGTCATCGCGGGGGAATTTTCGGTGAGGAACACATCGGCCGGCGAGCGCTCACCCTCGGCGACGAGTTGATTGCCCAATTCCGTGTCACCGCCCTTGCGCACCTCCACCTCGATGCCGGTTTCCTTCGTGAACGCCTCGACCCATTCCTTGGTCAGCGACTCGTGCTGCGCGTTGTAGACGAGGATCGCGTTCGAGTTCTCGGACGTGTCGTCGGAGCATCCGACCACTCCCGTCACGCCGAGAGCGACCGACATCGCTACGGCGACTTTCTTCCACAGAGCAGGCATATCGTCGCCTTCCGGTGCGCGCGTCGAACGTGGTAGTGAGGTTTGCCTCAGCAAAGATACCGCGCCGACCAGGCAGTTCGGCGCGGAGGTTCGTAGGCGAGGCTCAGCTACTCGTCAGCCCGGACAAATCACGCGCGACGACGTGGTTGCGTTCGGCAAAAGTGCCGAGCGCGTACTCGGGAAACAGGCCGAAGTACTGCCCGCGGGTCCGTGCGCTCCACCGCTTCGCGAGGTCTGAGCGGGTCTTGTAGAAGTTGACCATGTAGCCGCCGTCGTACACCCGCAGCAGGCTGTATCCGCCTGGATACTCCTTCACCGCTCCGACCTCCAGAAACTCGACGCGGGCAGCGACGTCGGGCCTGGTGACCTTGTTGCGGTGAGTATGGCCGCTGTGGTGCAGGAAGACGCCCGGCGCTCCGACGTAGCCGTCCTGCAACTCGGCAGCGTTGCCGCGGTCGAGCACGAATCCGGGTCCGGCCGCGTTGTTCATCGCCGCTTCGTTCGTCACAGGGTGGTGGCCGAAAACGACGGTCGGACGATCGGGGTCCGACGACAGGGCTGCGCGGATCTCGGCCATCTGCTCCTGGTCGATCGTGCCGCCCGAGGCGTCGAGCGCGGTGGTGTCGATGCCGAGCAGCCGCAGCCCGCCGACTTGGTAGGACAACAACTTCTGATGGTCGACGAAGCTGTCGCCCCAGCAGTCGTGATGATCGGGCGCGGCGGGCACCGCGCTGCACTGCGCGTACTCCGCGCCGACGTGCGGGCGATCGTGATTGCCGCGGCACACGAAATAGTCCGAACCTAGCGAGCCCCACGCGTCCAGCCGTGCTCGCACCGCGGCAGAGTCCACGGCCGTCGCCTCGGCTGTCAGGTCACCGGCGAGGATCAGCTGATCGGCTCCTCGATCGGGGCTGCGGAGGTCGTCGAGCATCGCACTCAGCATGACCTCGGGGTACGGCGGCAGGCCCTGATCCTGCCGGTAACCTGGTGGCAGGTCGCCCGAGACGATGCCGCTGACTTCCTCGCCGTAGTGCACGTCGTTCGACAGCGCGATGGTGCGTAGGTGGCGGCCGGGTGGCGGGACGAGTGTCGTGAAGCGACCCGACTGTTCGACCGCACCCGGCGCGATGGTCACGCCGTTCGTCGGAACGGCTCGCACGCCGTTCGAGTACGCCTCGAATCGGTACTCTCGTCCAGGTTCCAGCCCGTGCACCTCGGCGTAGTGGTAGCCGGTCGGAGTGTCGTCGAAGCCGAGAACCTTCGGCGCGGTCACCGAATCGGCTGGGCCGATCCGTAATTCGGTGTTCGCCGCGACAGGCAGCGGACGACCGAAGGCATCGGATCCCTGCGGGGAGACGGTCGACCACGTCACGACGACCGAGGTATCGGTGACGGTGACGACCTCGAGGTCCGTTGCCAGCAGAGGAATCGGATCGGCACCGGCGCTGCCGGATCTACCCGGAATCACCATCGGCAACACCACACCGGCAGCCATCATGGTGAGCAAGCGACGTCGCGACGGCCCGCAGCAGGACATGCCCGGACCCTACCTGTTGCGATTGAACGCTCAGGTTGCCGAGATCGGTAGCGACCGTCCTATTTGTCGCGTTATTCTGCCGCGATGAATGCGCTTTCGATCGTGGTGCTTGTACTCGCGATACTCGTCGTCGTCCTGTCCGTCATCGTTATCGTGCTGAAAGTCGTCGTGGGCAAGGTGCGAAAGTCGAGCGCCGCCAAGATCGAGTCGCAATTCTCGCCGAGCGACATCGTGCGGGCCGACCCCCTCGCGAACTTCTTCGGCCTCGAATCCAAGGGTGGGGCGCAGGTTCGCGGCAACGGCGCACTTGTGCTCACACGAACGATGGTCTGGTTCTCCCGTGCAGGCGGGTCGGTGCCACTCGAGCTACCGATCACAGCGATACGGGGCGCGGACTCGGTCAAGTCCCATGCAGGCAAATCGGTCGGCCGCAGCTTGCTGAGGGTCAGCTTCGAAACAGACCGCGGTTTCGACAGTGCGGCGTGGTTCGTTCGGGATATCGATGGGTGGATCGCAGCGATCGGCGCTACGCGCTCGTGAGCACTTTCGGCGCGCCCGCCGTCCGAAAAGACTCACGACCTACGTAGCCGCAGGCTGAACGGCACGGCCACGATAGCGATTGCGGCAATGGCAAATTCGACGACCGCGAGCGCGCCGCCCTGCCCCAACGAACTCGTCGACACCGCAAGATAAAACGTTCCGACCGTCGCGGCACCGAGAGAGATGCACGTCTGCTGCGTCGTGATCAGGATCCCGCTGCCTAGCCCCGCCTGCTCGGCCGGGACCTGCGCCATCACCACACCGAACAACGGCATCATCACCAAACCCGACCCGAACCCGATGACGAACATCGGGATCGCGAGGGTCAGCGGTCCGATGTTGGGCCAGAGTGACCACAGGACGATTCCGCACGAGGTGTAACCGACGGCCTGGAGAGCCCAGCCGCGGGCGATGATGCTCGGACCCCACCTCTCCTGCAGTGCGGCGTTGTAGATCGAGACGATCAGGAAGCTCGCAGCCAACGGCAGGTAGGTCAGGCCACCTTCGAGCGGCGACATCCCGGCCTCGCCCTGGGTGGCGAGGGCAAACGCGAACATGAACCCACCGAATGATGCGAAGAAGGCCACCGCGATCGTGAGGCCGATCTGCATCCCGCGCAGTCGGAGGACCGATGGCGGCACCAACGCAGGTTTGCCGACTCGCTCGGTTCGTCGTTGATGCCCGCCGAACAGCAGTGCCATCGGTACGACGGCACCGAGCATCAGCAACGTCCACAGAGGCCAGCCGAGCGCCCGACCCTCGGTCAGCGGCAATAGCAGAAACACCAATGTGACGCCGAGCAGCACCGCGCCGACGCCGTCGACGGCAAGACGATCGACGGCTTTGGTTTCGGGGACGATCACGATCGCGGCTATGAATACCAGCAGGCAGATCGGAACATTCACGAAGAACACCAGACGCCAGCCGAGGCCTGCAATATCTGCCGAGACCAATACGCCGCCGAGGATCTGCCCGACCGCAGCACCGATGCCGCCCGCGGCGCCGAACATGCCGACCGCACGCACTCGGCTGACTCCGGTGAGAGTTGCCGCGATGGTCGCCAGCACCTGCGGAGTCATCAAGGCGGCCAATGCGCCTTGGCCGATCCGAAGGACGAGCAGCGCTTCGATGTTGGGGGCAAGACCGCAGAGCAGCGAGAACAGGGTGAAACCTGCCATGCCGATCAGGAACAATCTGCGACGCCCGAACGCATCGCCGAGCCGGCCGCCGACCACGACAAGCATCGCGTTGGCGATGCCGTAGGTGCCGACGACCAACTGCAGTTCGGCCTTCGACGCGTCCAGGTCGGTACCGATCGTCGGCAGCGCGACATTGATGATGAAGAACGACAGGATCGGGAGGAAGGCTCCGCCGATCAGGGTCAGCACCGCGATGGGCGACAGCGTCGCGCTCGGCGATTCTGCGTCAACGTCGGCGGCCATTCGAATCACGATAGGCGCTTCGCGCTCGTGCGCATTTTCGGAGGGCCCCACCTCCTAAAGGACTCACGACCCGACGTCGTTTGCTCCGACCTGCTGGTGGGTATCGATGCGATACGTCCCCCGACCTAGGAGTGTCGACCCGTCGTGACCTTCAGCCTCAGCCTCTCCCCCGCACAACTCGATCTCGCCGAACGCGCTCACGCCTTCGCCGAGGACGTCATTCGTCCCGTCGCCGCGCATTACGACAGCGCTCAGGAGTTTCCGTGGCCGGTGCTCGAGAAGGCCGCAGAGGCAGGGTTCTACAGTCCGCTCTTCTATCGCGATCTGATCGGTGATCCGACCGGTCTGTCGTTGCCGCTGTTCATGGAGGAACTGTTCTGGGGTTGCGCTGGAATCGGCTTGGCCATCGTGATGCCCGCGCTTGCCCTTTCCTCCATCGGCCAGGCCGCGACGCCCGAGCAGATGCTGCGCTGGGCACCCGAGTGCTTCGGCGAACCCGGAAATTTGAAGATGGCCGCACTCGCGATCTCGGAGCCCGAGGGCGGTAGCGACGTCCGCAACCTGCGGACCACGGCACGGCGCGACGGTGACGACTGGATCATCGACGGCCACAAGATGTGGATCGGCAACGGCGGCATCGCCAACGTGCATGTCGTCAATGCGACGGTGGACCCCGACCTCGGGCACCGTGGTCAAGCGTTGTTCATCGTTCCCGGCGACACCGAAGGTCTCGAACTCGTCCGCAAACTGGACAAACTCGGCTGCCGGGCGTCACACACCGCGGAGTTGAAGTTCAACGGGTGCCGAATCCCCGGCGATCATCTGCTCGGCGGAGACGACAAGCTCGAGCACCGACTGCAGAAGGCACGCGACGCCGCCGAAGCCGTCGCCGGTGGGGCGGGCCGAAAGTCGTCGACACTGGGCACATTCGAACAAACCAGGCCGATGGTTGCAGCGCAGGCACTCGGAATAGCCAGAGCTGCACTCGAATACGCGACCGAGTACGCCAACCGTCGAGAGGCATTCGGCGGACCGATCATCGACAACCAGGGCATCGCATTTCCGTTGGCCGACATCGCAACTCAACTCGACGCCGCTCGCCTGCTGACGTGGCGGGCGTCGTGGATGGCCGCGACCGGTGCCGAATTCAGAAACGGCGAAGGATCGATGTCGAAACTCGCAGCGAGCGAAATCGCCGTCAAGGCAACCGAACGCGCGATCCAGACCCTCGGCGGCTGGGGCTACATCAGCGACCACCCTGTCGAGAAATGGTTCCGAGATGCCAAGTTGTACACCATCTTCGAAGGGACAAGCGAGATTCAGCGGATGGTCATAGGCCGGGCACTCGGCGCCGCCGACGGTGCGCCGCCGGTACACCTCGACCAAGAACCCGAGGGCAGCGATCTCGGCCGCCTGCTGGGCAGGGGCTCCCCCGCGCGAACACGAGCGGGATCGCTGGCGTTGTCGATGAAAGATCGTGTCCCGGAGCCGGTTATGCGACTCGCGATGAAGGCGTTGACGCCCCCGAATCGACGTTAGGCGCCTCCGTCGCTCGTGCGTCCTTTAGGAGGTGCGGCCCTCCGAAAGGACTCACGAGCGGCGGAGCCGCATCGTCAGTTGGGAGCGTCCGGGCCGCGACTGATTCCACTGCGCAACCGCACCGATTCGGAGTACGCGAGACTTCGGAAGTGCAGGATCGGATCGTCCGACGCTTCGATACCAGCGGTGACGCGCATCGGGTCGAAAACGACTACGTCGCCGTCGTGTTCACGTTCTGTTTCGAGCCCGACGATCTCCAACGTGCCTATCGTGACTCGTTCCTCGCTCGTCCACGCCACGGACGGGTCGACGGTCGAATCGTCCAGCCCGGCGATCTGCACCTGCAAGGTGAACCGGACCGGCGCCTCACCTAGGCGCGCATCGAGGTCGTCGTTCAGAAAGTCGTGCCCTTTGGACCGCGCTGCGAGCAACGAGATGAAATGCTCTCCCGCCTCCGGAACCCAGTGGTAGCGAACGAATCTCGAACCACCACTCGCATCGCTCCAGCGAAAGGCATGCAGCGCATGGTATTCGATTGTCGCGTAGCTGGCGGGGATCTTTGCGGCAACGGCATTGACCTTGAGCGTGCGAACGAGAGCTGGGTTCTGCGTCGCGTACTTGGCCAACCGCAGTGGTGTAGCGAGACCTGGCTTTGCCGCGCGTAGGAATTCGACGAAACCGTCGGGCGTGCTCGCGGTGAACAGGCGCGCAGTCTGCGAGGAAATGTCCGTCGTCTTGCCGTCCGGGAGCGTGAACTTCACGGCCATACCGCGGACGTGCGGAACGTTGTCCGCCCGCGTCGGGTCACCCGAACCGTTCGAGAACCGAACGAGCGCCGGAACCGTGCGTCCGTCGAGATGCGCCGCGCTCGACAGTGTTACCGCTGCCGATCCTGCCGTGAAGGTGCCTCGATACAGGGACCCCTTCGCATGCAATGCCCGAAAACCTGGATGCGCACCCTCGAGGTCGTGGATCGCGTCCATTGCTTCGCCGGGAGTGACCACCGTATTCACCTGCACCCTTGTCCAGCCCGCCGACCGCGAGCACAAGATTCGATCCTATGTCCGCGGGCGCAACGTCTCCTACTGTTCGGGTCCCAGTTCGACCACGGTTCCGGGATGCGCGAGTGACGCGACCGAAATCCTGCCGCCCTTCGCCTGGTCGATGACCTGCCCCTGCCAGGCAACGAAGCATGAGGCGGCCTCGCTGTTGTAGACCCGGTCGAGTATCGGGGTCAGCAGTTTCGCGAATTCACCTTCGGCATTGATCAACTGCGCGCGGTAGGGTCCGTAGTACGGCAGGATCGCCTCCAGCACAACAGCTTCCACACCCTGAACCTGAGTGATGATCGGATTTATCCACTGCAGGTTCGCGTCGATGACGGGTGCGATCTCAGCGAGCACCGGACCGACCAACTGCAACAGCGGTTGGTAGACGGATCCGAGCGCGAACGCCTCCGACGAGAAGGGTCCGGCCAGCGGTGCCAATCCGATCAACGACGCCAGTCCGCCCTGTTTGGCGGGCGCGGGCCAGCCGAGCGGGCACGGCGGCTGCGTATTGACGGGCGCCGTTTCGAAGGGGCTACCCGTGCCAGGAGGCGCTGTACCGAGCGGAACCGAACCTGGCGCGCCTGGCGTCGAGGGCGTCGTACCAGGTGTTGTGGTCCCAGGCTTGATCGTCACGGCCGGTGCGGCAGCGCTCGGACCTCCGAGCGGGACTGCCGCGGACGGCGCAGGACCACCGGGAGCCGGTGCGGCAGGCGGTGGCACTGCAGCGGGTGGTGCAGGCGCCGGAACGACAGCGGCTGCGGGGACCGCGTTTTCGGTTTGCGCCTGCGGTACGACGACGGCGACCTGGTCGCCACGTTCGACGGTCAACGCCGTGACTGCTACCGAGCTGCCAATGACGGTCAGGGCGGCGAGTACGCGGATTGTGCTCGCGAGCAAGGTGCGGGGGGCACTGGTCTCGGACATATGGGCGTCTCCTTGTGACAAGTTTCGCGGTCGTCAGTTGACGGGCGGTGGCGGACCGGGAGCGTTGGCGGATGGCTCGAAGACACCTTCCAGGTGCCAGACTCCGGTGAAGCCGTTGAACGGACCTCCGACGATCAAGCTGGTCCACTGCAGGGTGAAGCGCCGGGTTTCGGAGTCGTACGTGCCGGTTGCAGGCGGGCCCTGCACCGCGTCGGTCTGCGGGAGTTTCAGCCACTGCTTTGCGACCCAGTCCCAGACCTGCTGGACCTGCTCCGCGCCGGCTACCTGCGGACCCTCCTTCTCAGGAGGCTTCGGTGCACCTTGATTGAACTCTTGGTTGTTCCACGATGCCGCCCATGCCGAGACGTCTGCGGAGAGCGTCCCGTCGTTGTTGACAACCGATGGCGCCGACACCTGACGCTGCGTCTGCGGGTCGACGGGGTTGGTCGAGGTGCCGAACTCGACGGCAAAGAACCTGGTCGGCTTCGTGATCGACGCCGCGAGCGAGTTGCCATCTGCGAAAGCAGGATTCGGCTCACTCTGGAAGCCTCCCGTCCGCAGACCGCCTTCGGTGCCAGGTTCCAGCAGGGTTGTTCCACCGCCGAGAACCGGCGAATCACCGTTCGGCATGTACGGTCCCGCTTCCGGCGTTCCGCCCGGTTGGACCATTCGAAACCACGTTCCGGTGACGTCGTCGCCCGACACGGCGCCGGGATCGAGTCGGAACAATCCCACGAGGTTCTCCGGTCCGGTCGACGCGGTGTCTTTGTCCCCGTCGCTGCCACACGCGCCCGTGACGAGGGCGGCGATCACGAGCAGACTTCCGAGTGTTGTCCGGGCTCTCACTGCGAGCCACCTCCCTGAGTTTGCGAACGCGCACGGCGCGCATCTCGCACTAGATGAAAGATCGTTGCGGCGACGACGCCGACTCCTGGCAACAGGAAGAACCAGCCGAGTCGAGAGAAGGCGTCGAAACCGAGTGGTTTCGTCGACTCGTTCAGCGCCACAACAGCTTCGAAGTTCTCGACGTTGTCGTTCATAGTTCCGACCAGAGCAGCGAACGAGGAGGTCATAGGTTGCCACTGTTCGCCGAGGGAATCGATTGCACGAAGGTCGGCGTCGGGATGTGCCTCCCGGACCGCGCCTGTGAAACGACTGTCGAGCTCACCCTGGGCTGCGACGAGTGTGACGAAGTAGCCCTGCACTTTTCGGACCTCGTCGGTCGTCAGGATCGGACGGAAGCCGTCGAGCAGTGGCTTGCCCGCGGGGGCGTTCGCGAACAATCCGAATCCGAAAGGTATTGCAATCAAAGCCAACCCGACGAGTCCGGCAAGGATCCGTGGTACGCGAGTACGACGACGCGCCCGCCGAATGCCGATCGCGCCTGCGACGATCAACACGAACCCACTCAAAGCCAGGAACCACGGCAGCAGACCGAACGGCGGAATCTGCGTCAGGTCGGCGTAGTTCGATCGGTTCGCGTCGATCGCGTCGATCATCCGGGTCATGTCGCTCTGTATCAGCGGATAGTCGCGTACGAAGTTGTCGACGTAGGTGTAGGCGCCCGGCGCTTCGCCGTTTCGTTGTACCGCAACGATGTTCGTGCGAGCGGCGTCCAAGACTGTGAGGTTGTTGCGGTAGCCGTCGACGCTGGTTTCGGTCATGTACGGGGCGAACGACGCGATCATCGCCTCACCCTGTGCGGCTCTGAGAAACATACCGCTGAACAGCGGTCCGAGGATCAACGCTGCCCCGACGACCACGATCACGATGTACGGCCACGTGGAAGCTTCGGTTTCAGAGGACTTTTCGGGCGTCGGGAACGCGGGCAGTCCTTCGTATTGCGCAGTCGTCTGTGCCGACGACATCAGGATTTTCTCCGGCCGGCGATTCTGTCGGCGTTGAAGAACGCTCCCGCCGCGACGATTGCGACAACCAGTAGGACGGGCACTACCCACGCGGGCGCGTGTTCGCGACGCGGCAGATCGATCGTTCTGGTTGCCAGGGTTGGATCGGCGACGGACGCCGTTTGCGGGGCAGGCGCGACCGGTGCAGGAGCGGCCGGCGCTGGTGCGGCAGCAGCGGGTGCAGCAGCGGGCACTGGCGCTGCTGGCGCGCCGGGTGCTGCAGGCGCGGGTGCTGCCGCCGGTGCCGGTGCCGCTGGGGCCGCGAGGCCACCACCTTGGTATTGACCCGCGAGGTGCCACAATCCGGTGAAGTTGTTGAACGGGCCCCCGACGATCTGGCTCGTCCACTCGATCACGAAGTTGCCGGAGCCGTCGATCGAGCCGCTGATGGGGCTCGTCTTACCCGGGAAGCTGCCGCCCGGTTTCGGCGAACCCTGGTTGAAGACCTGGTTGTTCCAGGTGACGCCGAGACTGCTAAGGTCGCCACTCAAACTGCCGCCGTCGGCGAAGAGCTGCGGCAGAGCCGCGCCCGCACCGGTCTGCGGATCGGTCTGATTGGTTCCGGTTGCGAAGTCGACACCATAGAACCGCACCGGCGTCGTCACCCGACCCGACAGAGCGTTGCCGCCGCCGTCGAAGGCCTGCGCTGGTTGTTCCTGGTAGCTGCCGCTCACCAAGCCACCGTCGCTGCCTGCCGAGAGCGGAGTGACCGTCTGGTCGCTGCAACCCGAGTCGCTGTTCTGCAGGAACGGACCACTTGCGTCACCCGTCGGCAGAATCATCCGGAAGAAGCTGCCGGTGACGGAACCGCCCGAGCACACGCCGGGCGAGAGTGCGAATAGACCGCTCAGCGGCGCCGGCGCCGCGTGCGCCTGCGGAACAGCCGTCGCGAACGGTCCGAGAATTCCGACGCCTACCGTGGCCGCTGCCAGCAGTATCGCTCTCCTACGTCCCATGTGTCATGTCCTCTACATCCGCGTGAAGCGAGGGAACGCCTCGTGTCACGGCGCGCACTTCTCGCAGGTCACAGCCGCCCGCAACGCGGTGACGCGTCGTTGGCATGGCAGTAGAGACATCCGAACTCACCCGTGCGACCTTGTCGCCGGTTCCGATCACCCTGATCGAAACGGGCACGCGCGCGGCAGCTCGAAGGTCGGACGCGACGCCGTATCGCCGCAGCTGAGGGCGGTCTAGCCGGACACGACGTCGGTGGCGAGCAACTGCACGATCGAGCCGGCAACACCGTGACGTCGCGCACGGTCGACCAGCCGGCGAGTGACGCAGGACCAGCAAAGGAGCAACGCGTGTCCGGCGTCACGCCCGAAGTAGACTGACGCCCCGACCAGCACAAAAATCGAATCTGGAGTGTTCATGACCGCCTCGCCGCCCCCGACGGACGATGGTGGGCCGATCGAGATATCAGGCCGCGATCCCGAATTCATCAGAGCGATGCTGCCGCGTATGTGGCTAGCCGCGACCCTGTGGTTTCGAGCAGACGTCGACGGGTTCGAAAACGTGCCGGACGAACCTGTCCTGTTCGTGGGTAATCACAGCGGTGGCGCGAACATCCCCGACACCTTTGTCTTCGTACTTGCCTACAACACGTACTTCACTGTCAGCGGTCGGCCGCTGTATGGCCTCGGCCACGAAATCATCACCAGGATGCCCATCATCGGGTGGGCAAGCCGCAAGATGGGCGTCGTACCCGCCGATCCGGAGATTGCCGCGGCGATCTTCGAACGAGGCGGGTCCGCACTCGTCTATCCGGGCGGCGACGTCGAATCGTTGCGACCGACAAGGGACCGCAACAAGATCGTCTTCGACGGCCGCAAAGGCTTCCTCAAACTTGCTCACGCTGCCGGGGTGAAGATCGTTCCGGTCGTCGCGACGGGTGGCCAGGACACGTTCTACGTGTTCAACGACGGCCGTCGGCTGGCTCGACTGCTGCGTTTCGACAAGATGTTTCGCATCAAGAGCCTGCCGATCAGCCTCAGCATTCCGTGGGGCTTTCTGCCGGGCGATCTCCCCCACATTCCACTACCGGTGAAGATTCGAATTCAGGTGATGGAGCCCATCGATCTCGGAGAACGATTCGGCGACGATCCCGACTGGGACAAGGCGTACGACTACGTCACGAGCGTCATGCAGACCGGACTGTCGCGCCTCGGCGCCAAAACCGTCATTCCGTTGGTCGGCTGATCTTGTGAGCCAAACCGTGTCAGTTACCCGCCGGGTGCGTCGCGACGCCGATGTGGCTGGGGCATTTCTGTCCGACCCCCATCAGGTGCTCCCTCTCATCACCGGCCTCGGTCGATGGAGATTCGTCCGCGACACCGCCGACGGCGAAGAATGGGATGTGTTTCTCGACGTCGGCGCGATTCAGGTCGGCGGCCGGGTGCTGGTGACCAAGTCGGACGGCGCAGGACTCTCGTGGCAGACAATCCGCGGTACCCATCACGCGTTCGAAGCAACGCTCGCCTCCGACGGGGACGACAGCATTCTCACTCTGACCGCGACCTACACATTGTCAGGATTGGTCCTCGCCTGGGTGTCCGAGTTGCTCGGCCGCGGCATCGTGCAGCGACACCTCGAGGCCGCTGCCGAGGAAATACGCCACCACCTGGAGTACGAACTGGCTTGAGTCTGCCTACAGCAGACACGCGGCCGATTCCGGGCGGTGAGGCGGTACCAATGGAGGCATGACCGCACCGACACTCCCCGACCTGAACTACCGTGACCTATTGGCGGACAGACTTTTTCGCCAGCGAACCGTGATGCTCACCGGCGAGGTGAACGACGCCATGGCTGAACGTGCCTGTGCCGAACTCGTCCTCCTCGCCACCGCCGACGCTCAACGCGACATCGTGATCTACATCAACTCGCCAGGCGGTTCGGTGTCGGCTGGGCTCGCGATCTACGACACGATGAAGCTGATACCGAACGACGTCGTCACCGTCGCCATGGGCTTCGCAGCAAGCATGGGCCAGGTGTTGCTCTGCTCCGGTACCCAAGGTAAGCGAATCAGTCTGCGGCACAGTCGGATTCTGATGCACCAACCGTCCGCTGGCATCGGCGGAACAGCTGTGGACATCGCGATCCAGGCAGCGAGTTTGGAGCTGCTGAAACGGCAGTCTCAAGAGATCATCGCCGGCGAAACGGGCCACACCGTCGAAGAGATCGCTGCCGACAGCGATCGCGATCGGTGGTTCACCGCGGAACAAGCACGCGACTACGGCATCGTCGATCGCATCGTCACGTCGTTCGCCGAGATCGCGCCACACACAACCGCGCCCCGAATTGGATTGTGAAGCCATGTCCCAGTACACAATTCCCAACGTCATCGAACGAACACCGGCAGGCGAGCGATCCTTCGACATCTTCAGCCGACTGCTCAACGAGCGAATCATCTTTCTCGGCACCGAAATCGACGACGGCGTCGCGAACGTAGTCATGGCTCAACTGCTGCACCTGCAGGCAGACAGTGCCGACCGCGAGATCGGGCTGTACATAAACTCGCCGGGCGGATCCGCGACAGCGATGCTGGCGATCTACGACACCATGCAGTTCCTGAAGCCGACGGTCGCGACCTACTGCATGGGTCAGGCGGCGTCGGCGGCAGCCGTGCTCTTCGCGGCAGGGACGAAGGGCCACCGTCATGTGCTCGCCCACTCGCGGGTGCTGCTGCATCAACCATCGAGTCAGGGATCGGGAACCATCTCCGACCTAGCCCTGCAAGCGGCAGAGATCATGCGCCTACGAGCCGAGACGGAAGACATCCTGAGCAAACACACAGGTCAAAGTGTCGAGCGGCTGAGAAAAGACACAGACCGGGACCGGATCTTCACCGCTCGAGAAGCCGTGGACTACGGGTTGGCGGATTTGATAGTGGAGTAGTTGTGGCTGTGACTCTGGCGCTGTGACATTGGCTCGCTCCGCTCGCTGTGGCTACGGTGACACTGGCTCGCTCCGCTCGCTGGGCTCAGGGGTCTTCGTCACGCTCGCTTCCCTCCTCGTCCAGTCGCTTCGCTCCCTCCCTCGTCAGTCCACCGAGCGCGGACCCCTTCGCCGGTTTGCTTGTTCGGTATCGCGAACTGCGCAGCGCGCATTGGCAGTTCGCACCTCCAGCAACACTTCACAAGTGCTGCGCAGTGTAGGCACGCGTTGCGAAGCAGAACGTCACCTGAGACGGCGGAGGGTCAGCGTGAGCTGGACTGACGAACGGAAGGAGCGAAGCGACTGGAGGAGGAGGGAAGCTCACGCGTAAAAGACCCGTAGCCACAGCGAGCGGAGCGAGCCAATGTCACTGAGCCCAGCGAGCGGAGCGAGCCAAAGTCACAGAGCGGAGCGAGCCAGACTACGCAGCCTGCAACGTCGGCGTCCCCCATCGTGTGGTGCGGTTGGCGTAGGCGCCCCTCCTGCTGGATCGGGTGAGTAGATCTTCGATCGAGATTCCGAGTGCTCCGCAGATGGATCGCAGAATCTCGGAGGAGGGTTCTTTCTTGCCGCGTTCGATTTCGGATAGGTACTGCTTGGACATGCCGACCTGGGTGGCTACGTCGTCGAGGCTGCGGTCTTGGTCTCCGCGCTCTTCTCTGATGACTCGTCCGTAGAGTTCGCGAACCAGCGGAGCGGGTTCGGGTGTCGCGGGTGCATCCGACTGGTCGGGTGCGGTGGTCACCAGCGTCAGTCTGCGCTGAGATGTCATACCTCCGAATTCTTCCAGGCCACGACTCCGATCGCCTATCGTTTTCACTCTGGGCGGACGGCGGTGCTACCTGCGGCGTCAGCGAGGGATAAGCGGTCGGTAAGTGCCACGACGTTTTGTGTGCTGGACAGATCCGATCAACCAAAGATCCGGATTCCCATCTGGCACAAAAGGAAAAGTATGTCTACTCATATCGACGATCCGCAGGCCCTGCGCCCTCACAGTGTCGTCGAACGTTTGCGGCTGGTCGTTGCAGGTGAGGTCCATGCTCCCGGCACCGGCGGTTACGACCTTGCAAGTGCGACATTCAACGTAGCGACGGAGCATCATCCGGCGGCGGTTGTCGTCGCTGCGGACGCAGCAGATGTTGCAGCCGCTGTGCGTGTAGCCGCTGCGTCGGGTTTGACCGTCGCGGTGCAGGCGACGGGACACGGCGCGATGGCCGCGAAGTCGGACGCGATTTTGATCAACACGAGCCGCCTGTCGACGCTGTCGATCGACGTCGCGGCGCGAACGGCAACGGTGGGCGCCGGTGTTCGATGGCAGAAGGTTCTGGATGCGACGTCGCCGTTCGGCCTCGGCGGTCTGTGCGGTTCAGCGCCTGATGCAGGCGTCGTCGGCTACACCATCGGCGGCGGGATGGGCCCGATCGCCCGGACCTACGGTTTTGCCGCAGATCATGTCGTCGAACTCGAGGTTGTCTCGGCGGACGGCAGCATCAGCAGGGTCGACGAATCGACCGATCCCGACCTGTTCTGGGCAATCCGCGGCGGCGGCGCAGCGTTCGGCATCGTCACCGAGATGACGTTCCGCCTGTTTCCTCTCACGACGCTGCATGCTGGTGGGCTGTTCTTCGACATCGTCGACGCGCCGCGGGTGCTGCGTGGCTGGCGCGAGTGGGTCCACATGATTCCGGAGTCGGTGAGCACATCGGTCGCGGTGCTGAATCTTCCTCCGCTGCCTGATCTTCCGGAGGTGCTGCGGGGCCGAACGGTGCTGCACGTCCGATACGCGACCGCTGACCGCCGTGACGAGTACACCTCGATCATCGGCGCGATCCGAGCACTCGCGACGCCGCTGCTCGACACCGTCACCGATATCCACTACGCCGACCTCGGCGCGATCCATGCCGACCCTACCGATCCGATGCCGGTATCCGAGCGTGGGATGTTGTTGGCCGAGCTTCCGGTCGAGGCAATCGACACGTTTTTCGCGACAGTTGGTCCTGACGCGGAACTTCCGATCATCATGGCCGAAATTCGTGCGATGGGTGGCGCTCTCGCGCGGGATGCGGAGACTCCCAACGCGGTGGCGGGCCGGACCGCGGCATTCGCCCTTTTCACTCTCGGCATGAACGTGCCGCCGATCGCCGATGCTGTTGTGGGAGCACTGGATTCGATACTCGCAGCGATGGCGCCGTGGGGCACAGGTGGCTCGCTGCTGAACTTCGCAGGCGGTGTGACGGACGAACCTGCCCGTCGCGTGCACTCGGCATGGGGCGTCGAGAAGTACACGAGGTTGCGCGAGATCCGCGAACAGGTCGATCCGAAGGGAGTTTTCGCTGCCGCTGCGCGGTGGTGACCTGTGATCGTCCAGCTGACGTGATCCGGGCCACGTAACGTAGCCCGCGTTGTCGCCGCTACGGTTGCAAGCGCGGGCAACGCGGCCCGGAGCACGCGGAGGAATACATGACCAACTCTCGAATCGTCCTGTTCGGAGCGACCGGATATACCGGAAGACTCACGGCGGCAGCCCTTGTCGGCCGTGGGGTGGCTCCGGTCCTTGCGGGTCGTAACGCGGAAACACTCAGCAAACTCGCCGACGAACTCGGCGGGCTGGACAAAGCGGTCGCCGACGTCGGCGATCCGAGTTCCATTCGCGCTCTGATCGGTCGCGGCGACGTCCTGGTGACGACGGTCGGCCCGTTCCATCGTTGGGGCGCACCGGCCGTCGAGGCTGCAATCGATGCCGGTGCGCACTACCTCGATTCGACGGGCGAGCCTGCGTTCATCCGTAGGGTTTTCGAGCACTGGGACGGACCTGCGCAGTCAGCGGACATCGCGATGCTCACCGCATTCGGCTACGACTATGTTCCCGGAAACCTAGCTGGCGCACTCGCTTTGGAAGAAGCAGGCCCGGAAGCAACGTCCGTCGTCGTCGGCTACTTCACGCGCGGCGGCAACAGCGTCAGCCGCGGCACCCTCACGTCCGCAGCGCAGGCAGCGCTCGAACCGGGCTTCGTCTGGCGGGACGGCGAGCTACGTGACGAAACCGTCGGGCACGATTTGCTTCATCACCCCGCCGACCGGAAGCGCACACCGTCGTCGCTGTCCGTGTCTGCGACAGAGCACTTTTCACTCCCCCGTATCTATCCGAATCTGCTCGACGTGCGGGTCGGAATAGGCGTCGCCGGCGCAGCCACCATTGCGGTGTGGGCAGGTGGACGTGTTGTGCAGGAGCTACTGCGATTGCCCGGCGCGCGTGGGATCGCCCGCAAAGCGGTGATTGCGACGTTGCAGGGATCCGGCGGCGGACCCAGCGACGAGCACAACTCGAACTCCGGTTGCTTGATAACTGCACACGCCTTCGCCGCGGACGGCACCGAACTGGCACGCGTCACGCTCGAAGGTCCGAGCGTGTACGGGTTCACGGCCGAGGCGCTGGCCTGGGGCGCCGAGCAGATGGCGGGTGGCGTGGTGCAGGAGCGCGGCGCACTCGGTCCGGTCGAAGCCTTCGGCCTCCGCGGCCTGGAGTCCGGCTGCGCGTCGATCGGATTGGCCCCTTCGGGGTCGTGAGTCTTTTCGGAGGTCGGGCCCTCCGGAAGGACTCACGAGGCGCGTAGCGCCCTCAGGTTTACACCGTCTTGTACCCGGGTATACGCCGCCTCTATGGATGCCCTCTGGAATTTTGTCGTGAATCGGCGTCAGCAACTGTTGACCGATTCCTATCTGCATGTTTCCGCGGTCGTCCAATCGGTCGTCATCGCGACGATCATTGCGGTCGCAATCGGGATTCTCGTGTACCGAAGCCCGATCGGGTCCGCTGTCGCGACCGCGGTCGCCAGCACGATCCTCACCATTCCGTCGTTCGCACTGCTCGGCCTCCTCATCCCGTTTCTGGGACTCGGCGTGGCCCCGACGATCACCGCGCTCGTCCTGTACGCGTTGCTCCCGATCATCAGAAATACGATCATCGGTCTTGCGTCGGTCAATCCCGCAGTGACCGACGCGGCGCGCGGCGTCGGAATGAACCGCGTCGGAGTTTTGACGCGGATCGAATTGCCATTGGCGTGGCCGTCGATTCTCACGGGTATGCGAGTGAGCACCCAGATGATCATGGGCATCCTGGCCATCGCCGCATACGCGAAAGGCCCAGGCCTCGGCAACCTGATCTTCTCCGGACTGTCCCGCGTCGGTAGTCCGAATGCCGTGCCGCAGGCATTGGTCGGCACCGTCCTCATCGTCGTTCTTGCGTTGATTCTCGACGGGATCTACGTACTCGTCGGCCGATTCACAACATCTAGGGGTATCCGTGACTGACTCAGCCACAACGAAATCGACTGTCTCCGGGGTCGAGATAGTGCTCGAGTCGGTGACGAAGCGTTATGCAGGGCAGAAGGACGCCGCAGTCGACGATGTCTCACTGACTGTGCCCGCGGGCGAAATCGTTGTCTTCGTGGGCCCTTCGGGTTGCGGCAAGACGACAACGATGCGGATGATCAACCGCCTCATCGAACCCTCGTCAGGGAAGATCACCATCGACGGCAAGGACGCTTTGTCGATCGACCCCGACGAGTTGCGTCGCGGCATCGGCTACTCGATCCAGCAGGCTGGACTCTTCCCACATATGACGATCGCGAAAAACGTTGCGACAGTGCCCGGCCTGATCAAATGGGACAAGAAGCGCATCACCTCACGCGTCGACGAGATGCTCGACCTGGTCGGCCTCGATCCCGATACCTACCGCGATCGCTACCCGCGCCAACTCTCCGGCGGCCAGCAGCAACGCGTGGGAGTCGCACGGGCGCTCGCCGCCGATCCGCCGGTGCTGTTGATGGACGAACCTTTCGGCGCGGTCGACCCCATCACCCGCGGACTGTTGCAGGACGAATTGATGCGGCTGCAAACCGAACTCGGGAAGACGATCGTCTTCGTCACCCACGATTTCAACGAAGCAGTCAAGCTCGGCGACCGAATTGCTGTGCTGGGCAACCAATCCAGCATCATGCAGTACGACACCCCCGAGGCGATCCTCGCCAATCCGGCCAACGACATGGTCGCTGGGTTCGTCGGCGCTGATGCCTCACTGAAGCAGCTGACCCTCACTAGAGTTCGCGACGTCGAACTACTGCAGTGCCCGACGGTCACCGAAGACGATTCCGTCGACGATTTGCGGCGCCTCCTCGAAAGCCGCAAGCGCCAATGGGCTTTGATACTCGACTCCCGTAACCGGCCACTGCGCTGGGTATCTCCCGCGCACCTCGCGCACGCAACGACACTGCGGGGCGTCGGCCAGAACGTCGGCGAGATGGTTTCGACCCAGTCGACACTGCAGGACGCCTTGGAGGCCCTGCTCGCCGAGAGCACAGCATCGACCTGCGTGACGGGACGGCGTGGCGAATACGCGGGACTGATCACGATCGACACCCTCGTCGGGCATCTGTCATCGATGCGAGCAGAACACGCACACGACCACGACGCCGAGCCCAGCGACACCAAAGACAACGGCGCCACCACCAACAACGGCGACACCGAAGTCAGCGACGCTCCGTCATGAGCGCACCGACCCGGGCCGTCGACGACGACAACACGACCGCGCCTCCGGATATGGAGACCGCTCCCGACCTGAGCGGCAAAGAGAGGTCGGCAGCGAAGCGTGCGGACCGTATCCGTCTGCTGGCCCAACCGCTGCTGGTGGCGGTTCTCGTTGCAGGCGTTCTGCTCTGGGCATTCAGTCGCGATCTCACCGCCACGCAGAAGGGCAGCATCAGCCTCTCGAATATCGCAACGCTGACGTGGCAGCACGTGCTGATCACGATCGCGGTCGTCCTGATCGTCGTCGTCATCGCGGTACCACTCGGCACATTGCTGACCCGCCCCGGCTACACACGGCTGGCACCGTTCTTCGTCGGTATCGCGAATGTCGGTGCTGCAGCGCCCGCTATCGGTTTGCTGGTGCTGTTCTATCTGGCGACGCGGACGACGGGGTTCTGGATCGGCGTGCTCCCCATCGCGTTCTACTCGTTGCTTCCGGTGCTGCGCAACACAATTCTCGGCTATCAGGAGGTTGATCGGACGTTGATCGATGCCGGTCGCGGCCAGGGTATGTCGCCGATGACAGTGCTGCGGCGCGTCGAGTTTCCGATGGCTGTGCCGTACATCCTTGCCGGCCTGCGCACTTCGCTCGTACTTGCAGTCGGCACCGCGACGCTGTGCTTTCTCGTCAGTGCGGGCGGTCTCGGCATTCTGATCGACACCGGCTACAAACTCCGTGACAACGTGACCCTCGTTGTCGGCGCGGTGCTCGCGGTTTCCCTTGCGCTGCTCATCGATTGGGTCGGCGCGCTCGCCGAACAGTTCCTCGGACCGAAGGGACTTCGCTGATGCGCGGGACGCACGATCGCCGTCTCCGGCGACGCCTCGCGGCCGTCGCAGTAGCTGCAGGGCTTGCCTTTGTCGCCTCCTGTGGACTGCAATCCGGCGGTGCCCTGCCACTCGAGGTCGGGCCGGGGAGCATCCAACCGATTCCAGAACTCGAGGGTCTGAAGATCACCGTCGGATCCAAAGACTTTACCGAACAGATCACACTCGGCTACATCATCGAGTTCGCGCTGGCCGCCGCGGGCGCGGATGTCCGTGACCTGACGAATATTCAGGGCTCCAACAGCACCCGTGACGCGCAACTCAACGGCCAGATCGACCTGACCTACGAATACACGGGTACGGGCTGGATCAACTACCTCGGAAACGAGACGCCGGTCCCGGGTTCACAGGCTCAGTTCGAGGCCGTTCGGGATGCAGACTTGGCTGCCAACGACATGGTCTGGGCGGTACCCGCGCCGATGAACAACACGTACGCCATCGCCATGAACCGGCAGACCGCGGAGCAGACCGGCGTGAAGACCCTCTCGGATTACGCGCAGCTGATCAACAGCGACCCTGACGCGGCGACGACCTGCGTCGAAACCGAGTTCAACGTCCGACAGGACGGCTTTCCCGGTATGGCTGCGAAGTACGAGTTCGACGCAAACCGAGCCAAGCGGCAGATCCTGCAGACCGGCATCATCTACCAGGCGACGGCAGACGGTACCCAGTGCAAGTTCGGCGAGGTGTTCACCACCGACGGTCGCATCATCGCGCTGGATCTTGTTCTGCTGGAGGACGATCGACAGTTCTTCCCCAAGTACAACCCCGCGCTGGTGATGAAGAAAGACTTCGCCGAGGCTCATCCCCAGGTCGCGGACGTGATGACACCGATCTCCGCACGGCTTACCGACGAGGTCATGACCGAACTCAATCGCAAGGTCGACGTCGACGGCACCGAACCCGCGGACGTCGCACGCGACTGGCTCGTCTCCGAAGGTTTCGTGACGAAACCGTAGGACCGATCGCCCCTGCGGGTCGCGTGCACGACAATCGACGAATGGCTCATACGACGTTGGCCGGTGCGGTGCGCTTTCTCGTCGTGTCCGACCCCGGTCGCGTGCGACTACGGAGTGCAACTGCGACTACGTTGTCGGTCATCAAAGCGATGGCCACACTGCTGACCTTCACCCATCTCGTCGATCAGCCGATCACCGTTGCCATGCTCGGGACCGTCGTCGCGATGCAGTCGTCCGCGGCGGTCAAGGATCGTGACCAGCACAGCCGCGTCGTCACCACGTTGCTGTTGTTCTTTCCCGCAACTGGTGCGGTCCTGACGGCGGCGTTGCTGTCGCATCTGGGTCCGTTTGCAGATGTCGGTTTCATCGTCGTGTTGTTCACAGCCGTGTGGGTGCGACGCTACGGCCCTCGGGGCAATGCGCTCGGGATGGTCGCGTTCATCTCCTACTTCTTCGCTCTGTTCCTCGCCGCGTCCCCAGAGCAGGTGCCGATACTCGCGCTCGCCATCGGAATCGGTTTGCTTGCAACATTGTTCGTACGAACCGTCGTCCTGCCCGACCGCCCGAGAGTCGAAGTTCGCCGGCTTGCGCAAGCGCTGCGCGCCGCGTCCATCTCGGTCCTCGAGGTGGCATCGGATCGCAGCGCTCGCGACTTGGTCACGCTGCGCCGCAGGCTGGATCGGCTCGGCGAGACCGCACTGCAGATCGACGACTGGCTCGATCGGCACGACGCAGCCCAACTGCTGAGCGTCACCAACGAAGACTTGGCATTTCGGGTCTTCGACGCACAGATCGCGACGGAGCAACTCGTCAGCGCGCTGTGGGCACTCGACCCGGACAAGGCGTGGCCCGCGGGGCTCGGCAATGCGACAACCGCACTCGGATCCGTTCTGCAGCGCTACCCATCCAACGACCAACTCCGAGCGGCACGCAAACTGGCTGCCGCGGCGGCGGACAAGGCCGACCCGTCGACCACCGCGGGTATCGCGACGATCGTCGCCCAACGAGCGCTACAGGCGCACATCGCTATTCATCACATCACCACCAACGCGTTACAGGCGGACAGCAGCGCCGATCTGCCGCCGAAGCCCACCGACGCCGAGGAGGAGGAGAAAGATCCAGGCCTCGACCCGAGCACGAAAGCAGCGATCCAGGTGGCCGTCGCGACAAGCGCGGCAACCGTTCTCGGCGAATTGATCTCGCCGGACCGTTGGTACTGGGCAGTGCTGACAGCGTTTCTTGTCTTCACCGGTGCATCGACCCGCGGCGAAATCCTCACCCGTGCAGGGCATCGCATCGTCGGCACCATTCTCGGCATGCTCGCAGGTGTGCTCCTTGCCGCACTTGTCGGCAACAACGCCGCGGTGCAGATCGTTCTTCTGCTTGTCTGCATCTTCTGTGCGTTCTACCTGGTGACGGTCGCCTATGCGTTGCTCACGTTCTTCGTCACCGTCATGTTGGCGATGCTCTACGGCCTGCTCGGCGACTTCAGTATCGGCGTCCTCGAACTGCGGATAGCGGAGACTGCGGTAGGTGGAGCGGTCGGCATTGCCGCGGCGTACTTCATCTTCGCGACGGGAACGCGATCGACCCTCGTCGACAAGGTCGACACCTATCTCGACCGCATGGAGGACGTCATCGACGCAGGTATCGCGTCCGTGGTCGCTCCGGGCGGCGATACCGAACTCGTCGCGGAGACAAGGAAACTCGACAACGCGCTGAAGGAAGTCCTCACCGCAGGCAAGCCGCTGGCTCTGGGTCCGACGTCACGCAGCCGACGCGGCGCGAAACGGTTGGTCCGAGTCCTGCAGGTCAGCAACAGGTCCCTGCACGCACTTGCTCGATCCGGCGTCAATGCGTCGCGCGCCGACAGCGACACCGCGCCGTCGGAGGCGACCTCGGCCGCGCTACGCGACGCCGCCGCGTACGTCCGCGGGACTGTCGAGACCGTTCGCAAAGTTGTCGCGGGTGAACCGGTGGAGACGCCGGAGAAAGTCACGGAGACAACGATCTTGGACGTTCTCCGAAGTTCGACCAAAGCAGCAGGGCCAGTGCGGGGTGCGGTTCGCTCACTGAGCACTCTCGAACGTGCGCTTGCCGAGGCTACGAAGCGACTGTGACGGGTTCTCGACGATCAGAGGTCGGCGGCGTCGGTCGGCATGACGATGGAAATCGTTGTGCCACGCCCGATGTCGGAGTCCAGGTCGACGTCGCCGCCCATTGCGTCGATGCGAACCAGCAGTGACGCCAACCCGATGTGCCCGTCGGCAACGCACCTGTCGAGCGTCGAGGTATCGAACCCCGTCCCATCATCGGTGACGGTGAGCGTGATCGCGTCGGGCGTTGCGGCGAGTCGCACGTCGACCAGTGTTGCTCTCGCGTGTTTGTGCGCGTTCGCCAGTAACTCGCGGACGGCACGGTAGAGCAGCGACTGGGATGCCGGGCGACCGACCTCGGCCAACTCGGCGACGATCTCGAAGTCCACCCGTTCGGCGTACTGCCGCACGAGTTCTCTAGTCGCGGCGGTCAACCCGAGTTGTGCAAGCACCTGGGGGTGCAACGCAGTGACCGTGGACCGCAACTGTTTTGCGGTCTCCTGGATCGCCGCATCGACGGCGTCGAGCGCAGGATCGGGACTGCGCTCCCGTACCTCTTCTAGGTCGAGTCGCGCTGCGAGGAGGTTCTGCAGCGGACCGTCGTGCAGGTGCTCGGCCAGCTCCCGGTTGTGTCGCTCGTCCGCCTGCACCGACTCCGACACCAACCGTCGGCGCACGTCCAGCAAAGCGGCAACCCGAGCCGAACGCCGCGCGAGCACAAGACACAGGCCCGTCGTTGCGGCAGCGAGCCACAGGAGGAACCCGAAGTAGAGGTACACGACGTTCGGCAACCCGACCGTGTCGTCACGCTTCGAATAGACGATCCACACCGAGAGATAACCGACCGCCGTACCGATCCCGAGGAAGGCCGTCAGTTCGGGGCGATTCTGAAATGCCACGGAGATCGGCAGCAGAAAGAACACCGGCAGCAACAGCGACGTCGCTCCCCCTGAGCTCAGGCACAAAGCGAGCACAGCGAGCACGTCGATTCCCGTCGACACCCACCCGGCCCACGGCCGCACCGGTCCACGCAGTACGACGATCAACCAGACCACCGCGGCGCCGGCGTAACAACCGAGCAGACCGCTGTACACGGCGGGCAGCCACGGATCGACGTCGGCGATCGGTCCGAGTGCAACGATCAAGCCGATGAGCGGCACCCGAAGAATCGCCGAGATTCGGACCGACTCCGTCGCGAGATACTCGACGATTCGATCGATGCGGGACCGACCGGTCATCATCACTCCAGCAGACCGCGACGCATCGCCTCCGCGACAGCCGACGCGCGATCCCCGACGCCGAGCTTCTCGTACAGGCGTTGCACATGGGTCTTCACGGTCGACGGTGCGAGGAACAGCTCGCCCGCAATCGCCGGAATGCTGTGACCGCGGGCGATCATGCCGAGCACTTCCCGTTCCCGTTTGCTCAACGACGGTCCGGCGGGTTCGGTCCGCCGCTGGATTTCGCCGACTAGACCGGCTGCGATTGCAGGTGACAACACCGAACGACCGTTGGCGCAGTCGAGAACGGCGTTGACGATCTCGGCGCGCGTCGATTCCTTGGGAAGAAACCCTGCCGCACCCTCCTGCAGCGCGTGATAGACGATCGCCGACTCGTCGTGAGCCGACAACAGCAGGACCCGGGTCGCCAACTCGTCGCGACGCACCGCGGCGGCAACCTGGGCGCCGTCGAGTCCAGGCATCCGGTAGTCCAGCAGCGCGACCTGGGGTGCATGTTCCTTGATCAACGCGAAGGCGGCTATGCCGTCGTCGGCCTCGGCAACGACGTCGACCTGGCCGCTCGACACGAGTGCGCGGACAACACCGTCGCGGAACAGCGGATGGTCGTCGCCGACGACGACTCGCACCTTGTCGGTCATGTTCTTCTCGATCCCTTAGGCCCTATTCGTCGAACCGGAATACAGCGGATCATCTGCACCTCCAAAGCTTTTCACGCCGACGGTGGGACGTCTCCGAATCGCCGATACCTCACCCTCGAGTTGAGGTTGAAAGATCTCGGTGGAGTCGCCGATTTGTGACCAGCCTGTTACTCTGCCTGGGATCAATCCGATCGGGGACTGAGGCAAGGAATTTATTGATGGCGATACGTCGCGCTCTTATTTCAGGGGTCGTCTCAGTTTTGGCGGCAGTATCCCTGGTCAGTTTCACCAGCACTGGCGTCGCGCAAGCCGACTCACAGGTCGTCTATGTGCACTCTGCATCGATGAACAAAGACATTCCGGTCAAGATCCTCCGGGCTGCAGGCGACGGACCCGCTCCGACCCTGTATCTGCTCGACGGTCTGCGCGCACCGGACAACGACAACGGTTGGCTGATCAACACCGACGTCGAAGCTTTCTTCGCCGACAAGCGCGTCAACGTGGTCATTCCGTTCGGCGGCGGTGGCACGTTCTACTCCGATTGGGAGCGCCCCGACCCGAAGCTCGGCGTCGTCCGCTGGGAGACGTTCCTGACGAAGGAACTCCCCGCCGTGATGGCTGCAAGCTACGGCAGCGACGGCGTCAACAATGCAATCGCCGGATTGTCGATGAGCGGCACGTCCGCACTGAACCTCGCAACACATCGCCCCGACCTGTACAAGGCTGTGGCGTCGTACAGCGGCTACCCGACCGCGAGCAGCCCCGGGTTCGCACAGGGCATTCAGGTCTCGGTCGCGCAGATGGGCGGCAACCCGCTGAACATGTGGGGCCTGTGGCCGTCCGGCAGCTGGCTCCGTAACGACCCGCTGCTCAACGTCGGTGCGCTTCGCGGCAAGGCTGTCTACATCTCCTCCGGCGCAGGTTCGCCCACGAGCGATCCGACCGTCAACCCTGCGAGCTCGAAGTTCGACGCGGTGAAGTTCGCGCAGATGGTTCCGCTGGAAACCGCGGCAGGTCTGAGCAGTCAGCTCTTCGTTCCTGCGCTGCGTGCAGCCGGTGTCAATCCGACCGTCCGCATCACGGCCGACGGCACGCACTGGTGGAACTACTGGCAGGCCCGTCTGCACGAATCTTGGTTCAGCACCATCGGACCGGCCCTCGGCGCCTGACACGCACATTCGATTCCACGCAGCGGTCCCGGAGATTCGTTCTCCGGGGCCGTTCTGCGTTTGTGGTGCAAGAGTGGGGTAGACCGGACTCAGCACTTCCCCACGAACCCCCAAACCTAAGGTGACCGAATTGAGCAATCTGAATGTTGTCGCGATCATCGAAGCCAAGCCCGATGGCGTCGAGGCTGTTCGTACCGCTTTGTCGACGCTTGTCGTCGCGACCAGAGCCGAGGAAGGCTGCGTCTCGTACGACCTGTCCGAGTCGCTTGCGTCGCCGGGCACCTTCGTCGTCGTCGAGGTGTGGCGTAGCGAGGCCGATCTCGCCGAGCATGCCGAATCTGCACATATGAAGGCCGCTTTCGCTGCGGTCGGCGAGCTGCTCGCGTCAGCGCCGGCGATACATCCGCTGAACCCAGTCGACGTTTCCGGCTAGGCCAATTGGCCGATGCAGTAGCCCTCGGTGCCCGGTGCCAGGACGAAACTTCGCGATTCGGTGCGCTCGTAGCCTGAGACGTCCACGACGACGACGAAGTAGTTCTGATTGCGGGCCTGATAGAAGTGGATGCTCGACGGATCGTAGGACCTGATATCGAGCACCAGGTCTTGCTCATGCGCGAACGGCGGACCGTCGTGTTCTACGACTCCGGTCGGACTCCATTCTCGATCCGGTGCGCAGACGTACGGATAGTCGGCGACCGCTGCGCCGTAGAGGCGGTGGTCGAGGTAATTCGAGACAACCCAACCTGGATCGGTGCCCCGTGCCGGCTCCGCGGCGGCGGGACCGCCGGCCAGCAGCAGCGAAGCGGCCGTCAGGAGTGTCGCTGCCAGAGTTCGTTCGGCGAGAGAGGTAGGCATGACGGCGGTCCTTTCACCAGCGTCGGGATGTCCTACAACTGTCGCCGCTGCCCATGACGACCGACAGTGCCCACAGGGTGGTCGATTCGCCACCCCTGTGCGGCTTCGCCGCTACAGGACGTGACTGCCGTACATCTCGCCGAGTGGGTCGGCGATCAACTCGATCCGCGCACCATCCGGATCTCGGAAATAGAGCGACACACCGCTGTGTTCGGCGAGTTCCACCTCGGCGGCGATCAGCTTCTCGCGTAGTCGTTCCCACCGTGACGGCTCGACGCTGATTGCCAGGTGATGCAATCCGCCGAGGACCTCTTGGTACGGCCCCTGATCGAGTCCGGGAAAGTCGAAAAACGCCAGCAGGTTGCTGTTGCCGATGTCGAAGAAGAAGTGCGACGAACCTGGGTAGTCGCGGTTCTCGATCAATTCTGTCAACGGGAATTCGAGAATGTCCTGATAGAAGCGAACGGTCGCCTCGACGTCGGTACTGATCAGTGCGGTGTGATGCAGTCCGCGCGCCGACGACGGCGGTCGCTGGTCCGCCGGTTTCAGGTGCCGGGCGCGAATCTGCTCACGCTGCTCCTCGAACTTCTTGGAGCGTTCCTGCTCCGCCGCCGAGTGGTTCGTCATCGGTTTCTCCTCGTACGGACGTGCGTTATGCGATACCGAGCGGACCGGCGAGCACGGGCCAGGAATCCTTGAGATCGTCTTCCCAGTAACCCCACGAATGTGTTCCGGTCGGCCGGAAGTTGTAGTGCGCGGGGATCTGCAGTTCGTTCAGGCGGTTCATCAGATTGTGCGTGCAGAAGTTGGTCGCCGCCTCGATGGCGCCACCGATGATGATCTGGTTCGCAAGCCCTTCGACGCCGGGAAGCGAGTGCGGGTCGCCGAGATTGTCGTGGATTCCGGGGATGCCGGAGCCCGTCGAGATGTACATGCTGAGGCCACGCAGTTCCGCCGCGCGCAGGTAGGGGTCGTTCTCCCGCCACAGCGGGTCGTCCGGCGCGCCGTACATGTTCTCGACCTTGCCGCCACCCCACCACACGGTGATGCCGACAGCCCGCTGGCCGACCGGATCGCTCGTCTGCGCGCAACCGCTGTAGGCCGCGACGCTTTGGTACAGCCCAGGGGCAGCGATCGGCAGGTTCAGGACGGTCGTGCCCGAGGTGGACAGTCCGGCGATACCGTTTTTGCCGTTCGTTCCGAGTGCGGCGTCGATCAGCGGAGGAAGTTCCTTCGTGAGGAACGTCTTCCACTTGTTGTTGCCCAGAACCGGGTCGACGTTCTTCCAGTCCGTGTAGTAACTCCATGCGCCGCCGACGGGCGAGACGACGTTGATGTCCTTGTCTTCGAGGAACTTCAACGCGTCGGTGCGGAGCTTCCACTGCGCGGTACCTTCGCCACCGTCGGCACCGTTGAGCAGGTACAGCACCGGGCGCGGCTGGCTGGTGTCGCGCGGGCGCTGCACCTGCACCGGAACATCGACGTTCATCGACGTCGCATGGACGGTGATGACCAGCGAACGGGAATCCTCGACCTCGACGGACTTGATGTAGGTACCGTCGGGTGCAGTGACGCGAGATAAGACGTCACCGTTGGCAATGATGGGGTCAGCCCCGGACGGACCCGCGGCAACGAGCGGAGCCGCGACGAGCGCTCCTGCGATGACGGAGATCTTCGTCGCGAGCCAGGCTGATCGGCGCATTGGTCTCCCACGTTGTCGGTACACGAATGACTGACACCCTAACCTTGTCGAGCAGTCATCTCGCACCGTTACGTCCTCGACGAGGCCGCCGAACACGTTGCGATCGTCAAACGAATTGGTCACGGTCGGCCGCCTGCTGCATCAGTGCGCCGACCAGCCACCGTCCATCGTGTACGACGCTCCTGTGACCATGCCTGCGTCCGCGCCGGCCAACCAACCCACCAACGACGCGACTTCGGCCGGCTCGACGAGACGCTTGACCGCACTGTCGGTCAACAGCACCCGCTCGAGTACTTCTTCCTCCGAAATGCCGTGTAGGCGAGCCTGATCGGCGATCTGGTTTTCGACGAGGGGTGTGCGCACGTAGCCCGGGTTGACGCAGTTGCTCGTCACGCCGCGCGCACCACCTTCCAGCGCAGTCACTTTCGACAACCCCTCCAGCGCATGCTTCGCCGTCACATAGGCAACCTTGTTCTCCGACGCCCGCAGACCGTGGACCGACGAGACGTTCACGATGCGCCCGAAGCCCCGCTCGTACATGGTCGGCAATGCGGCCCGGACGAGCAGAAACGGAGCTTCGACCATCAAAGTGATGATCTTCCGAAATGCTGCAGGATCGAAATCGACTATGGGAGAGACGGTTTGGATGCCCGCATTGTTGATCAGGATATCGGTGTCGAGTACGAGGTCCTCCAGCGCGGCGACGTCGACGAGGTCGATCGGCCATGCCTCTCCCCCGATGTCGACGGCGACGGACTTGGCACCGATCTCGTCGACGTCAGCGACCCTGACGTACGCGCCGCGGGCTGCAAGACGTCGTGCGCACGCTGCGCCGATCCCGCTCGCTCCGCCGGTGACCACAGCGGTCCGGCCTTGGAGGTCGGTCACCGCAGCCCGACCTTCGCGAGTTCCTGCTCGCTGGCGATCGCCTTTGCGTCGGCGATGTCGAGCGATTCCAGCGACAGACCCCTCGTTTCTCGCGAGACGACAACGGCGACCGTGGTGATGGCCGCAGCAACGGCGAGGTACCACGCGATCGGGACCGACGAGTTGTACTTGTCCAAGAGACGAACGGCGATGATCGGGGCCAGCGATCCGGCGACGATCGAGGTGACCTGATAGCCGAGTGACACTCCGGAGTACCGCATCCGCGTTGGAAACATCTCGGCCATGATCGCCGGCTGCGTCGCGTACATAAATGCGTGGAACACGAGTCCGATGATGATCGCGAGCATGATCACGAAGTTGTGGCCGCTGTTCATCATCGGGAAGGCGAAGAATCCCCAGGTGCCCGCGGTCAATGCGCCCGCCAGATATACCGGCCGTCGTCCGACCCGATCCGACAATCGTCCCACCAGCGGAATCACCGCGAAGTGCACAGCGTGCGCGGCGAGCATCCACCACAGAATCGTCTTGGTGTCCGCGCCGACCTCGACCTTCAAATAGGTGATGGTGAACGTGACGACGAGGTAGTACATGACGTTCTCACCGAATCGCAGACCCATCGCGGTGAAGACACCGCGCGGGTACCGCTTGATGACCTCGACAACGCCGTAGGACGCTGCCTTGATCTGCGCGGCCTGCTGCTGTGCCTCGATGAAGATCGGCGCGTCGGTGACCTTGGTGCGGATGTAGTAGCCGACGAACACGATCACGGCGGACAGCCAGAATGCGATGCGCCAACCCCAGCTGAGGAAGTCTTCGTCCGACAGAGTGGTCGTCAGGGCAAGGAGAACGAGGGTCGCCAACAGGTTGCCTGCGGGAACACCGGCTTGCGGCCAGCTCGCCCAGAATCCTCGACTCTTGTTCGGACTGTGCTCGGCAACGAGAAGTACCGCACCGCCCCACTCACCTCCGACGGCGAAGCCCTGGATGAAGCGCAGCGTCACAAGCAGCGCGGGCGCCCAGTACCCGATCTGGTTGAACGTCGGCAGGCAGCCCATCAGGAACGTCGCGCTGCCGACCAAAATCAAACTGAGCTGGAGCAGCTTCTTGCGGCCGTATTTGTCGCCGAAGTGACCGAAGACGATGCCGCCGATGGGCCGCGCCGCGAAGCCGACCGCATAGGTGACGAACGCGGCGAGGATGGCGTCGAGTTCGCTGGTGTCTTCGGAGAAGAACACTTTGCTGAAGACGAGTGTTGCCGCCGTGCCGTAGAGAAAGAATTCGTACCATTCGACGACGGTCCCCGCCATCGACGCCGCGACGACCTTTTTCAGGCCTTTCGGCGTATCCGGGTTGTTCTTGCCGTCCCCGCGGACGGGCGCATCGACTGACATCGTTGTTCTCCTCTGTGACGGTGCTCGCCATCGTGCGCAGATGTGGCCTGTCGCACACTTGGGTGTTCCCGAGTATCGATGCACATAATCACGACAACAATGCCCAAACTCGCACCTCGCATCTGCAAAAATGCAGAAGTGGCTGCTGAGCGCTATCCAAGCGCGGACGACTTGCTTGTGCTCCTCGCTGTCGGCCGGTCCGGCAAGTTCAGCGCGGCAGCCGAGTCCCTCGGCATCAACCACACCACCGTCGCGCGCCGCATCGCTGCATTGGAACGGATCCTCGGCGATCGAGTACTCGCCCGCAGTGCGGGCGGATGGGAACTGACGACGCTGGGCCGTGAGGCGGTCGCGGCCGCCGAAGACGTCGAATCGGCGGTGCGGGTGCTCATCTCGAGTGGTGCGGCAAACGAACTCGAAGGCGTCGTCCGAATATCGGCGACCGACGGCTTCAGCGCCTACATCGCCGCGCCCGCTGCTGCGCGGGTGCAGCGCACACATCCGAAGGTGACGGTCGAGGTCGTCGCGACCACCCGCCGCGCATCACAGCAGCGGTCGGGCCTCGACCTGGAGATCGTTGTCGGCGAACCGCAGGTGCATCGCGCGGAGGCGCATCTGCTCGGCGACTATCGACTCGGGCTGTATGCCGCGCCGGAGTACCTGCGCGCGAATCCGAAGCCGACCTCGGTCGACGACCTCGACCGTCACGCACTCGTCTACTTCATCGACTCGATGCTGCAGGTCGACGAACTCGACCTCGCACCGAGTTTCGCGCCGTCGATGCGCCGGTCGGTGACGTCGACCAATGTCTTCGTGCACGTGGAAGCAACACGTGCTGCCGCGGGCATCGGGCTACTCCCCTGCTTCATGGCCGATCGCCACGACGACCTGGTCCGCGTATTGCCGGACGAGGTCGCCGTTCAGCTGAGCTACTGGCTCGTGGTGCGCTCCGAGACTCTGCGCAGGCCTGAGGTCGCGGCCGTTGTGCAGGCAATTCGCATCCTGATGGTCGAGCAGAAGGATGTGCTGCTCGGCGGGTCTCACGCCTCGCCGGTGTGAGCGTTAGAGGGACGAAGTAGGCGGGTAGTCACCCTCAAGGGAGAGATACTCCCGTCGAATTCGTTGGAGCCCAGCATGAGTGGAACAGACAAGTTTCGTAACAAGGTCGACGAAGTCTCGGGTCGAGTCCAAGAAGAGGTCGGCAAGGCCACCGGGGATTCCAGCATGCGGGCGCGAGGGCGTCGCAAGCGGTCGGGCGCCAGCCTGAAACAAGCGGCCGAAAAGGTCAAGGACGCATTCCGCGGCGGGACGCGGCGGCGAAATCGCCGGGTTTGACCGCTGGCCTACCCCCGCGAGCGGGCTGTCAGTGTTGCGATTTCGCCGAAAAGTGAGCGCTGAGAGCCCGTTCGTCGCAGGTCAGTAGTCGCCGGTCAGGTTCGCATAGGAGACGAGTGTGTCCTGGCTTTCGCGCGACAGCTTCCAGGTGCCGTCGACGTTCTTCCAGGTGACCGGTATCGGGAAGCACTGACCGAGGCAACTCTGCAGATTCGCCGACAACACGTCGCCCGAGACACTCCCACCGCTGACCGACCACGTGTAGCCGGGGATCAGCGCAATGCGATCGCGAACGATAGTGATGGAACCCGGATCGCCGGACTCCAACTCGTTCGCCGAGCCGTTGAGCGCAGCTTGCAGTTTCCCTTGCAGTTCACCGTCGGACGGGACCGCCGGCACAACGATCGCTTCTTCGGTGACGGTCGTCGGCGCGACAGTTGTCGTCGGCGGCGCGGTGGTTGTAGTGGTCGGCTCCGTCGTCGTGGTGACGGGCGGCGGAGGGGTCGTCTCGCTCGACGGCGGTTGAGTCGACGATTGCGGCGCCTGTGTCGTCGTCGCACTCACGCTCGTCGTAGCGGCAGCCCTGTCCGAGCTGTCGCCACTGTCGTTGCTGCAGGCGGTCAGGGTCAACGCCACCATCGCAGCGATCGAGGAAGCCACAAGAGTCCGTCGGATAGTCATGTCGATTAGGTTAGCCTAACCAGATCGGACGGTGGCTAGCTGGTAGCTGAGTTTCCCTTGACACGTTGCCTCACAACACTCCACGCGTCGGTGGCAAGGAGCGCCCACGCAACGAGGACGGGCTGGAACAGCAACCGAACACCGCGCGCAAGGTCGGATTCGAGTCCGAAGGCATCCCTGTGTTCTACGAACTGAGCGATGTTGCCGGGAAAGATCACGATGAAGAACGCCGCGGTCGCCAGACCGACATACGCGCGAGCGGGCAGGCGCCACGTCAAGAGCAGCGCCGCACCAAGGCAAATCTCGACAACACCTGACGCGAGAACGACGAAGTCTGCGTCGAGCGGGAACCACGTCGGCACCTGCGCTTGGAACTCCTCTCGCAGCACGGTCAGATGTCCGATGCCTGCGCCTGCGAGGGCTGCGCCGAGCACGGCTTGGGCAAGTCGTCGTAGGTTCTGCGTCGTATTCACGAGTGGATTCAACACGACGCCCGCGCAGGCAATTCCGATATACCGGCAATTCGAAACACGTAATATCGCCGAATGACCCAGCAAGGGGTCCCCGCAGCGTTGGATGCACGAGCGCGGCGATGGACGCTCGTCGCAGCCTGCCTGACGCCCGCGATGGTAGCGACCGACACGCTTGCGGTCGCCGTCGCGCTGCCCGCGATGGAGACCGGACTCGGTCTGTCGTCGGAAGTCGCACTCCTGGCGGTCAACTCGTTCGTCCTCGCCGAGGGAGCACTGATAGTCGCGTCGGGCCGCCTCGCCGACATCCTCGGACGTCGGCGCATGTTCATGATCGGGTCCGCGCTGTTCGTCGTCGCAAGCGTTCTCGTCGGTTCGGCCTGGAACGGCCCGTCTCTCATCTTTGCCAGAGCGCTCGAAGGTGCAGGCGCTGCACTGTGTTTCACCTCGAGTCTGGCCATGTTGGCCGACGCCTATCCGCCAGAGGAACGCGCCAAGGCCATCGGCTGGTGGGGCACGGCGGCCGGTGCAGGGCTCGGCTTGGGCCCGATTCTCGCGGGCATTCTGATTGCCGTCGAAAGTTGGCGGCTGGTGTTCTTCCTATCCGTGCCTGCAGGAATAGCAGCCATCGTGCTCGCTGGACGTTTCGCACGAGAGTCCCGCGACACCACGCCCGGTCAGCGGATCGACTACCTCGGGCTCGCACTCATCGCGGTCGGTGTCTCGACCCTGACCCTCGCGATCCTCGAAGGCGCCAACTGGGGCTGGACCTCCCCTGCCGTCCTCGTCCTCTTCGTAGCGGGAATCGCACTGCTGGTCGCATTCGTCGTCGTCGAGCAGCGGATCAGGTCGCCACTCGTCGATCTTGCGTTGTTCCGGATACGGAGTTTCGCGGGCGCCAGCGTGCTTGCCCTGCTGATTCTTGCGGTGGCCATGATGTTCATGGTGTTCGGATCGTTGTATCTGCAACGTGTGCGCGATCTTTCGGCGCTGCAGGCCGGCCTTGCCTTTCTGCCGTTCACGCTCGCCTTCTTTGCATCGTCGCAAACGTCCGGCCGGATCGTCAGCCGCATTGGAGCACGCGTCCCTGTCGTCGTCGGTGCGGTCGTGACGTTCATCGGCGCGGTCGCTGTCACCCGTCTCGACGCCACGACGCCGCCGTGGCTGGTCGCGGCAATCTTCCTTGTGCTCGGCTTCGGAATTCCATTGGTATGGACGCCGATCGGCGTCGTGGCGCTGGACGCTGTGCCGTCCGAGCGTGCCGGGATGGCAAGCGGCGTCAATCTGACCTGCAGAATGTTCGGTGGTAGTCTCGGGATCGCTGCGGGCGCAGCGATTCTCGGCAACGACGCGACCGGACGCGTTGCGCCCGAGGAGTTCCTCGACGGATTCAGGTCGGTGATGTGGTTCGTCGCCGCACTTGCGATCGGCTGCTTGGCGACCGCATTGCTGACTATCGGTCCCGATACAGCACGGCCGAAGCTGGGCAAATAGGGGCCTTCACGAGAGGGCCTTCACGAGAGGGCCTTCACGAGAGCGAGTGACGGGATTCGAACCCGTGTAAACGGCTTTGCAGGCCGGTGCCTTGCCTCTCAGCCACACCCGCGTCAACTCGAACTATGCCGTCCTGCCAACGGGCGCAACAGCATTGCGATCACGCTGATTCCAATCCGTCTCGCCGCAGGCGCACCACGATCCACACGCTGACCGCCGCGGCTAGGATGCCGAACGACGCGGACACGACGGCAAATGCCGCGCTGTCGAGAGCGAACGCACCGAGGACAGTCGTGCCGATGGCGGTGCCCAGGTACAGCGCGGAGTTGTTCCACGCCACCGCCGGACCGCGACGCTCTGCTGTGACGGTCGTGAGGAAGACCTGGCTTGTACTGAAGAATCCCGCGCCCGCGAAGGCCGACATCGCAAATCCGGCCATACACAGCCACCAGACAGGCGCGGTCGTCGCAACGGCCAATCCGACTGCGAGCAGTAGTGCCCACCCGATACCGAGCAACGGGGCGGGACGACGAAGCCTCGCCCACCAGTCGACGATCGGGCCGGCAACGAGCGAACCCAGAAACGACCCGATCCCCACGACGGCACCGATGAGCCCGAGAAGCCCTGTCCCGAAACCGAACTGGCCCGCGAAGATCGCTCCGGCGTACGCGTAGGTGCCAAGCCTCGCAGCTTGGGCGGCAGAGTTCGCGGTGAGGATCAGTCGGAAGATCGGCTGGCGCCACAGGCCTGCCGAAAAGCGTAGTGCCGCTTTCAGACCCGGTTCGCGTCGAGCCGTAGCCGGGGTCGGTCGCAGGCGCACTGCAATCAGCGATCCCGACGCGATCAACCCGAGTGCGAGCACCGCGAAGGCCCAACGCCAGCTGGTCCCAGCGGCAAGCAACGTTCCGAGTGGGACGCCTGCGATCTGCCCGCCCGCGTAGGCAGCGGCGCCGCGGGCGATACCTCGTCCTCGTTCGTGCGGTGCCGACGTTTCGGCGAGGTAGGCCCAGATCGCCGGACCGACCAGTGCGCCGCCCAATCCACCGATGACTCGGCCAACGAGCAGCACTGCGAGGCTCGGGGCCGCAGCGCACACAAGCACGCCGACCGTCATCACCGCGACGCCGAGCAGGATCACCTGACGCTTCGGCCGATGCGCGGTGAGCGCTCCGAACAAAGGACTGACTGCCGCGTAGGACAACCCGAACGACGTGACGACCCACGCAGTCGACGCAATGCTCGTGTCGTAGGTAGCCGCGATGGCAGGCAGCAGCGGCGGGAGCAGAAACAGATCCGATCCCATAAGAAAGAACACGCTGTGTAGGAGCGCATGCTGCGACCAAGGCGTGCCCGATCTTTCGGGGCCCCTTTCCTCGCGCATGCGATGATCGAACCATGCCCCCACCGCAGCGCCTTCCGCTCGATCCGATCGAGGAGGCCCACAGACAGTGGACCGAGCATGGGTGGGGAGAAGTCGCAGACGGTATGGCAGCTGTCACGTCAGTGATGCGCGCGCAGCAGATCATGATGGCCCGGGTTGACGAGGTCCTCAAGCCGACGGGCCTCACGTTCGCTCGCTACGAACTGCTGACCCTGTTGAGCTTCAGTCGATCCGGGGCGTTGCCGATGGCCAAGGCCAGTGCGCGGTTGCAGGTCCATCCGACGAGCGTCACCAACGCCGTCGACCGGTTGGAGTCGGCGAACCTTGTCAATCGCGTCCCGCATCCGAGTGACCGACGCGCGACGCTGATCGAAATCACCGATGCGGGAAGGAAGTTGGCGTTGGAGGCGACCGAAGCGCTCAATGCGCGTGTGTTCGCCCGCCCGGGGCTCGACAACGAAAAACTGGATTCGCTTGTCCGCATTCTTGCCGAACTCCGGCAGACAGCTGGCGATTTCGACGCTGGGCCCAATTCGACGAAATGGTCCTGACGACCACCGTCGAATTATCAAGATCAACTCTTGTCTTGGATTCTGAGCACGGAGGCGTCAAGATAGGGCCATGGTCGTGGTGCTTGGCGTATCTGCGGGGGCGAGTGGCGCCCGCGCAATCCTGTCGCACGCCGACCAGCCGCACCAACGGCCGATCGATCAGTGCGTCGTTGCCCGCCGTCCGGGCGCCGACGTCGGCGAAGCCGTTGCCGTTGCGATCGACGCCATGCGCGCGGCCGCATTCGAACGTGGGGAGCTGATCGCGGCGGTCGCGATAACGCACCGCAGCGATATTCAGGCCGACGCGATCCGAGCCGCACTACGCTCCGATCGCACACCGACCGTGCTGGTCAAGGAGTCCGCTGCCCAGCTGCGCTACCTGCGATTCACCGGGCGACTCCCCAAGTTCGGCACGGTGGTTCTCTACGACCTCGGCAGCTCGGGGCTGACCCTCACCCTCGCGGACTGCGCGTCGGGGACAGCTCTGCGCACCCGGCGCAGCACTGTGCTCGGTGGCGACGAGTACGACGCTCAGGTGCATCGAAAGCTGGTGAGTGCGGGAGTCGACGTCGACCTACCGACCAGTCGACGCTACAAGGAGACCCTCAGCGCCGAACGTATTGTCACGGTTGAGGATCCGACCTCGTCGCAACGAACAGTGTTGACGCGCAGCGATCTTGCGCAGTTGCAGATGGCAGGTGTGCAGCATTCGGCATCGTTCATCAGACATCTGATCGAAGAGACGGGCGAAACCCCCGAAGCCGTTGTGCTGCTTGGTGGTTGTACACACAACCCTTTGATCGCCGACCGACTCGAAGCGACGCTGAACATACCTGTGATCGTCGAGAACGAACCGGAAGAAGTATCGGCACGCGGAGCAGTCGTCCTCGCAGGCGACCGACCTACTCGCGTCGTCCGCGTTGCGCGGGCGATCGGCGCCGCCGCACCGGAGGCGAAGGCAGCGTCGCGGCGAAAGCTGCTGTCCGCCTGTGCCGTCGCGGTGGTGCTGGTCGCGACGATCACCGGCGTGATGCTGACGAAGGAAGATTCCGGCAGCGCGGAACAACTCCCGGCGCCGGCACCGATGGAAGTTGCCGGCGTTCCGACGGATCCGTTCGAATAGAGGCCGCTCCGCGGCTCGTGAGTCCTTTCGGAGGGCCTGCCCACCAAAACGACTCACGAGCGGCGTAGCCGCCTACTTGTGCGTGAAGTTCGGCTTGCGCTTCTCGACGAAGGCAGCCATACCCTCTTTTTGGTCGTCGAGGGCGAACAGCGAATGAAACACCCTGCGCTCGAAGCGAAGACCCTCACCGAGTGTGGTTTCGAACGAACGATTGACCGCTTCCTTCGCAATCATCGCGACCGGCAACGACATCGACGCGATCTTCTCCGCCGCCTTCAGCGCCTCGTCGAGGAGTTGGTCGGCAGGCACGATGCGCGACACCAAACCGGCCCGCTCGGCCTCTTCTGCATCCATGTTGCGGCCGGTAAGGATGAGGTCCATCGCCTTTGCCTTGCCGACTGCACGCGTAAGACGCTGCGAGCCACCGATTCCCGGGATCACCCCGAGCGTGATCTCGGGCTGACCGAACTTCGCGTTGTCGGCGGCGATGAGGATGTCGCACATCATCGCGACCTCACACCCGCCACCGAGTGCGTACCCGGCCACTGCGGCGATGGTTGGCTTGCGCGCATTGGCCAGCCGATCCCAACCTGCGAAGAAGTCGGTGCCGTACATGTCGATGTAGGTCTGCGGCGCCATCTCCTTGATGTCGGCGCCTGCGGCGAACGCGCGCTCGGAACCGGTCAGCAGGATCGCGCCTACTTCGGCGTCGCCTTCCAATTCGTCGAGCGCCGCGACGACATCCTTCAGCACCTGCGAATTGAGAGCGTTGAGCGCCTTCGGCCGGTTGAGCGTGATGACGCCGACGCGGCCTTTTCGCTCGAGCAGGATGGTTTCGAAATCGGTCACAGGTCAGGCCCCTTCAGAACGCTTGCGGATGTCGGTCACGATAGCGGAGAAGTCCAGACCGCCCCCCGACTCCTGCTTGAAGCGGTTGTAGATCTCCTCGGCCTGCAGACCGAGCAAACCTTCGACACCGTTGGCGCGCAAAGCATTCGCCGCGAGACCGAGGTCCTTGTGCATCAGCGCGGTCGCGAAGCCGGGCTGGTAGTCCTTGTTCGCCGGGCTCGCAGGCACGGGACCTGGCACAGGGCAGTAGGTCGTCAACGACCAGCACTGACCCGACGCGTTCGACGCAACATCGAAGAACGCCTGGTTGCTCAACCCGAGCTTCTCCCCCAACACGAACGCCTCGCTGATCGCGATCATCGAGATACCGAGCACCATGTTGTTGCAGATCTTCGCAGCCTGACCGACGCCAGCACCGCCGCAGTGAACGACCTTGGCGCCCATCACGTCGAGCAGCGGTTTGGCTGCTGCGAAGTCGTCTTCCGAGCCGCCGACCATAAACGCCAGGGTGCCTGCGGCAGCACCGGCGACACCACCCGAGACCGGCGCGTCGACGGCACGGTGACCGGCCGCGACGGCAAGTTCGTTGGCGGACTTGGCATCTGCGACGTCGATGGTCGAGCTGTCGATGAACAGCGTGCCCGGCTTCGCGGCGGCGAGCAGGCCGCCGCTGTACAGGTCGAGAACGTGTTTGCCACTGGGCAGCATCGTGATGACGACGTCGGCGTCAGCAGCCTCGTCCGACGAGGCGACGACGGTGACGCCGTCCTTGGTGGCCTGCTCCAGCGCAGCGGGCACCAGGTCGTAGCCGAGCACCTGATAGCCGGCCTTCGCCAGATTGGCAGCCATCGGGCCACCCATATGACCGAGTCCTACAAACCCGACCTTCACGTCTCCGGGCGTTGTGTCTGTCATCGCGTTCCTTCCACAGTGCTGTCGGGTGCTGCCAAGCCGAGTTCGAGTTCGCCGAGGTCGGCAAAATAGGCCTCGACGTGGGAGTCGGATACTTCTTCGAGGTTCGCAGGTGACCACTGCGGATTGCGGTCCTTGTCGATGACCTGCGCCCTGATGCCCTCGACGAGGTCGTGAGACTTCAAGCAGGCCAGTGACACTCGGTACTCTTCGTTCAACACTTCTTCCAAACTTGCCGCGTCGCGCGCGTTCCGCAACGACCGCAGCGCAACCTTCACCGCCGCAGGTGATTTCGCCAGGATCTGCGCAGCTGCCTCGGCCGCCTTCGGTTCCGCGTGAGCCTGCAACCTGGCGACGATCTCTTCGACGGTGTCCGCCGAGTAGCACTCGTCGATCCAGCTCTGCTGCGCAACCAACTCAGATTCCGGCAAAGCCACGGCGAACTTGCCGATCGCCTGCTCGACGGATTGCTCGGCCAGCGCTTCGAGCAACGCAGGCACATCTGCCACCGGCACGTAGTGGTCCGCGAAGCCACATGCGATCGCGTCACCGGCGTTCATCCGTGCGGTGGTGAGCGCGACGTGTGTGCCCAACTCCCCAGGCGCCTGCGCGAGAAGTAATGTGCCGCCGACGTCGGGTACGAACCCGATGCCGACCTCCGGCATACCAATTTTCGATCTTTCGGTGACGATCCGGTCGCTGCCGTGCGCCGAGATGCCGACGCCGCCACCCATGACGATGCCGTCCATGACAACGACATACGGCTTCGGGTAGCGCGCTATCAGGGCGTCGAGGATGTACTCGTCGCGCCAGAAGTCGGCCGAGCCGGATCCGTTGTCCTGCGCATCGTGATAGATCGACACGATGTCGCCACCCGCACACAATCCGCGGTCACCCTCGCCGGTTACAACGACGGCGCGGACCTCGTCGTCATCGTGCCAATCCCGTAGTGCCGCAGTCATTGCCAGGGCCATGGGATGGTTCAGAGCGTTGATCGCCTTCGGCCTGTTGAGCCTGATCAGCCCAAGTCCGTCGCGTTTGTCGATCAGTACGTCGTCGGTCATACGTTCCCCACTACCGAGCGGGCGATGACCACCCGCATGATTTCGTTGGTGCCTTCGAGTATCTGGTGCACGCGGAGATCGCGGACGATTTTCTCGACGCCGTATTCGGCGAGATAGCCGTAGCCGCCGTGCAGTTGCAACGCCTTGTTGGCGACCTCGAAACCGTTGTCGGTCGCGAATAGTTTTGCCATTGCACACAACTCGACGACATCGGCGCTACCGTCGTCGAGTGCCGCAGCGGCACGCCAGAGCAACGTCCGCGCGGCCTCCAAGTCGGTTTTCATGTCTGCCAACTGAAACTGCAGCGCTTGCGAATCGAGGAGCCGATTGCCGAAGGCTTTGCGCTCGGCCAGATACGACACAGCTTTGTCGAACGCAGCCTGCGCACCGCCGATCGAGCACGCCGCGATATTGATGCGACCACCGTTCAGCCCGGACATGGCGATTCGGAAACCGTTGCCCTCGTCACCGATCAGGTTCGACGCCGGAATCCGAACGTCTTCCATGATCACCTGACGCGTCGGCTGCGCATTCCAGCCCATCTTCTTCTCGTTCGCACCGAAGGACAGTCCGTCGACGTCCTTGGGAACGACGAATGCCGAAATGCCCTTGGCGCCAGACGCTCCCGTGCGTGCCATGACAACGTAGACGTCGGATGTGCCTGCACCCGAGATGAACTGCTTGACGCCGTTGAGAACATAGTCGTCACCGTCGCGAACGGCCTTGGTACTCAAGGCCGCCGCGTCGGAACCTGCACCCGGCTCGGTGAGGCAGTAGCTCGACAGCAACTCCATCGACGCCAGACCAGGAACCCACTGCTGGCGCAGTTCCTCGGACCCGAACTTGTCGATCATCCAGGTCGCCATGTTGTGGATCGAGACGTAGGCGGCGATCGTTGGGCAACCGATAGCCAACTGCTCGAAGATTCGGACGGCGTCGAGCCTGGTCAGACCCGAGCCGCCGACGTCTTCGTTGATGTAGATGCCGCCCATACCGAGCGCTCCGGCTTTGCGAAGCACATCCACCGGGAAGTGCTTGGTCTGATCCCATTCGATTGCGTTGGGCGCCAAGTACTCCATGGCGAAGTCCCGAGCGGTGTCGGTGATCGCCCGCTCGTCTTCGGAAAGTACGAACATGTCAGTCCATCGTCGGGATGACGAAGTGATTCGCATTCTCCTTGAGGCCCTTCGGCCACCGCTGCGTCACCGTCTTGGTCTTGGTGTAGAAGCGAATCGAGTCGGGACCGTGCTGATTGAGGTCTCCGAATCCGGACCGCTTCCAGCCGCCGAAGGTGTGGTACGCGATCGGCACGGGGATCGGCACGTTGATGCCGACCATGCCGACCTGGACGCGGGTTGCGAAGTCGCGCGCGGTATCACCGTCACGCGTGAAGATGGCGACGCCGTTGCCGTACTCGTGGTCGTTCGGCAGACTCAGCGCCTCTTCGTAGTCCTTGGCGCGCACGACCATCAGAACGGGTCCGAAGATCTCTTCCTTGTAGATCCGCATTTCCTTGGTGACGTTGTCGAACAGCGTTGCGCCGGCAAAGAATCCGTCTTCGGAACCTTCCAGCTTGAAGCCACGGCCGTCGACAACGGCAGACGCACCTTCGTCGACGCCGATCTGGACGTAGTCGTTGACCCGCTTGAGTGCATCGGAACCGACGAGCGGACCGAAGTCGACGCCCTTCTCGTCCGAACGACCGACGTTCAGCTTGCCGACCCGCTCGGTCAGCTTCTCGACGAGGCGATCCGCGGTTTCCTTGCCGACGGGCACCGCGACCGAGATCGCCATGCAGCGTTCACCGGCAGAGCCGTAGCCGGCGCCGATCAACTGGTCGGCGACGTCGTCGAGATCGGCGTCGGGCATCACGATCGCATGGTTCTTGGCGCCGCCGAAGCACTGCGCCCGCTTACCGTTCGCCGTCGCGGTCTCGTAGATGTACTGAGCGATCGGTGTCGACCCGACGAACCCGACGGCCTTGATCCGGTCGTCGTGCAGCAGCGTGTCGACCGATTCCTTGTCACCATTGACGACGTTGAAAATGCCTGGCGGCAGCCCGGCTTCGATGAACAGTTCAGCGAAACGCAGCGGCACCGACGGGTCACGCTCGGACGGCTTGAGGATGAAGGCGTTGCCACAGGCGATGGCCGGGCCGGCCTTCCACAGCGGGATCATGGCGGGGAAGTTGAACGGCGTGATGCCTGCGACGACTCCGAGCGGCTGCCGCATCGAGTAGACGTCGATGCCGCCTCCCGCGCTCTCGGTGTACTCACCCTTCAGCAGGTGCGGGATGCCGACGGCGAACTCGACGACCTCGAGGCCACGCTGAATGTCGCCCTTCGCATCGGGAACGGTCTTGCCGTGCTCGGACGACAGCAGTGCGGCGAGCGAGTCCATCTCGTCCTGAACGAGCGCAAGGAACTTCATCAGCACGCGGGCACGACGCTGCGGATTCCAGGTCGCCCACTCCTTCTGCGCCTCTGCAGCGTTGGCAATTGCGGCCTCGACCTCGGACTTCGACGCGAGCGGAACACGCGCCTGCACCTGTCCGGTGTTCGGGTCGAACACGTCACCGAACTTGCCGGACGTGCCCGACACATGCTCGCCACCGATGAAATGAGTTAACTCACGCGCCATTTCTTCAAATCCGTTCTTGTTGGTCTCGGCTCTGTGTGCGGCTCGCCTTGTCGTGATCTCGGGACGGCAGCGCACCATCTGCAATATGTTGACATCCTATAGTTGGACATCCATGTATATCAAGGTGGTGATCCGCATCACCCTGATCGAGCATAGTCGCGCCTGATTCAGCGCGGGTCGGCCGCGTCGATCACCGTCCGGTACAGCACCGCCAACTCGGCCGGTGGCACCGGAGGAAGAATGTGTCCAGCGCCGAGGAGCAGCAGGTACAGGACTTTCGCCATTCGATCGGCGGCGACGGCATCGCCACTCAGCTCGAGCCACAGCTCGCGTAGATAGTCGATGCGTACCCGATCGACCCTCTCTTTCGCCGCTCGAGCCTGCTCGTCGTCGAGCGCCCACGCCCGCACGGCAACCTCGACATCCCAGCCTTCTTCGCTGGTGAGCACGACGTTCATCAACTGCTCGAGTCGCTCCCGACCAGTGCCCGAGGTCGCTTCGACCTCAGCGATGTACCGAGTCGTGTGCAGTTCTTCGAAGTATTCGAGCAGCGCGACCTTGAACCCGGGCACGCCTGCGAAGTGGTAGTAGAACGAGCCGGTGGAGAGTCCCGCGGCGTCGACGAGCCGCTCGATCGTCAACCCGCCAGGCCCGGCACGACCCAGCAGATCCAGTCCGGACGAGAGCCATTTTTCCTTGCTCGACACGATGCCCAGCCTATAACATAATTTTTATTATAGCGATTCCCGCCGACCGGAAGGTTCATCGTGTCCATCACCGCAGACCGCGCCAAGCAGCGCTCACCTCGTCAGAGATCGTGGACTCGTCGCCTCAACGAGGTCGCCGCCGGATCGATCGGATTGATCGGAGTCACCCACATCCTCGTCATCCACGTCTTCGACGGCCCGAAACCCGCAGACGAACAGCACATCGCCGAGCTATCCGCAGTCGCGACGACGTCGCTTGCCGAAGGTTTCGGGCGCGAGCTCAGCGTCCTCGGCCTCAATACCGGCTACAGCGTCGGAACAGGCGTCTTTGCAATGACATTCGCGATCCTCGTTGTCCTCGCTGGGCGAGCCGCACCCGCCATCGTCGGACGGACGCTCTTCACGCTCACCTGCTTCGCAACTGCAGCGGCCTTCCTGGTCATATCGATCCTCTACTTCCCGGAACCTGTGACGGTGCTCGCCGCACTCGGCACCGTGTTGTTCGCCGCGGTGCTTGCGCTGGACGAAAACCGTTCAGCCGGAGAGCCTGCCGTAGAGAGCCGATAGTTCGCGGACCGCTGCGGCGACTTCCTTCTCCTCCTCGGAAACCGCTCGCAGTGCGCGCCGCAATATCGTCGGGTCGAGATCGTCCATCGCTGGCCGATGCGGAACAGTCGGCAACGCGGGCAACACGGTCCGATCGCCGTAGAGATCGTCGTCGTCGACCTCGGTATCCGCCTCGACGCCACTGATCAGCGAATCCACGTCCACGCCACGCAAAGTCAAGATATCCAGCGGTCGCTCATCGACGCGCTCGGCCATCAGGTAGGCGACCGCAGCCACATGTTTGCACGGCCAACCCCCATCGGGGCACGTGCAGTCGAAGTCCAGGTCGCTCGCACTCGACGGAAGCAGCAGTGGACCCAAATCCTTTGGAACCGAACCTGACACGATCTCGGCGAGCATTCCCGGCGAGCGACGAACAACGTCGACGATCTCGGCGACCTGGGCCGAGTCCAACGTGCGGACCGAAAATACGGACGTGAACGGTTCGGGCTGACTGCCTTGCACCTCCGCTGTGACCGATCCGGCACCAACGTCGAACGAGACAACCTGCCCCGAGCGCGCATACGTCCGTCCGCGCGCAAGCCGACCGCTGTCTGCCAGCGCCTCCACCGAGTCGATCAGCGCACGACCCCACCACGTGCTGCCGAAGGCACCTCGACGATTACGCGCTTCGATGCCGCCGACGACGCGTTTGCGCGGACCGAACTGACTGAAGTCGGTGACGCGATCTCGTGGTGGACTCATTCGCCGACCGCATCGTCGCCGAGTCGCAACAACATTCGCAGCTCGTCGGTTCCCAGTTCGGTGATCCAGTTCTCTCCGCTGCCGACGGCGATGTCGGCGAGTTCCTTCTTACTTGTGAGCATCTCGTCGATACGCTCCTCGACCGTTCCGATGCACACCAGCTTGCGGACCTGCACGTCCCGACGCTGACCGATCCGGAACGCACGGTCGGTCGCTTGGTTCTCGACCGCCGGGTTCCACCACCGGTCCAGATGCACAACGTGATTCGCGGCCGTGAGGTTCAGTCCGGTACCACCGGCCTTGAGCGACAACAGCATCAGCGGCGGACCCCCGTCTTCTTGGAATTCGGTCACCATCGCGTCGCGTCGCAGCTTGGACACACCGCCGTGCAGGAACGGTACGTCCACCCCGAACCGCTCGCGGAAGTACGGTGCGACGAGTTCCCCGAATTCTCGAAACTGGGTGAACAGCAACGCTTTCTCGTCGTCGGCGAGCACCGAATCGAGAATGTCCTCCACCAGACCCAGCTTCCCGGAACGGTGTTGCCCGCGCCGCAATACCGCGGACCCGTCGCCGAGCAGGTGGGCGGGATGGTTGCAGACCTGCTTCAGGCGAGTGAGCGCAGCAAGGACAGCACCCTTGCGGCTCATGCCTTCCGATTTGTCGATCTGGCGCAGCATGTCGTCGACAACCGCTTGATACAGCGTCGCCTGCTCGGCGGTGAGGTTGGCCCGCACCGTCATTTCGAACTTCTCCGGCAGATCGGTGATAACGGTCGGATCCGTTTTGACGCGACGCAGGACGAACGGAGCCGTAATCGTCCGAAGCCGGGCGGCAGCCGCCTGGTCGTGTTCACGTTCGATCGGGACGGCAAACCGGGCCCGAAACCCCTGCGGCGTGCCGAGCATCCTGGTATTCGCGAAATCGAGTATCGACCGTAGTTCTTCGAGCCGGTTCTCGACGGGAGTTCCGGTGAGCGCCAACTTGTGCCGGGCAGGTACGGCACGGGCGGCCCTGGATTGGGCGGTCGCAGAGTTCTTGATGTGCTGCGCCTCGTCGAGAACGATTCGATCCCAGGCCATCTCGCGAAACTGCTCGTTATCCTTCGCGAGCAACGCATACGTGGTGACCACCAGGTCGGCAGCGGCAGCCGCTTCGACGAGTGCGGGTCCAGACAACCTGCCCGGACCGTGGTGAACGAGCACACGCAGGTCGGGCACAAAGCGCTCCGCCTCACGTTGCCAGTTGCCGACCACCGACATCGGACAGACGAGAAGGGTCGGATTCTCGGCCCTCTCGTGCGCAAGCAACGCAAGCACCTGCACTGTTTTACCGAGGCCCATATCGTCGGCGAGCACGGCACCCAAGCCGAGGTCGCTCATGAACGCAAGCCAGTCGAGTCCTCTGCGCTGATACGGTCGCAGCGTCGCATTCAGACCGGCAGGTACAGCGACCTCGGCCGGCTTACGTTCCGAATCCAGCAGTGCGCCAACCCAACCCCGTGTCGTGATCTCCTCGACCGGTACCGGCGGCGACTCACCGCCGAGTACGCCGATCAGGTCACCGAGGGTCGCATCCGTCGCCGTGTGTGCGGCAACGTATCGAGCAGCGCGCGCCAACGCGGCGTGATCGGCCTGCACCCAGTGTCCGCGCAGGCGAACAAGATCGCCCTTCGACTTCGCGAGCCGAGCCATTTCCTTCGGCGAAAGGACGATGTCGCCGAGCGCCAATTCCCAGTTGTAGGAGACGAGCTCCTTCATCCCCACTGTGCTCTTGTTCGCAGCCACCGCCGCTGGCGCACTGACCTTGAGCCGCAGCGTCGGCGAGGCGATGCTCCAGGCCCGAGGCAGTAAAAGATTTATCCCGTTGGCACGCAACACCTCCGCGCCGTGTGCGACGAGATCGGTGACAACCTCGGTCGGCAACAGCAGGTCGAGGCTGCGTGAATCCGTCGGCACGTCGCGCAGTCGCGGGTACGCCGACATCGCGTCACCCAACTTCCGAACCGCGATCCGCAGCTGTGCGGGATCGGCTCGACCGAGTGGAACAGGCTGCGGGGCTTCCCCTTCCGGCCGCAGACAGACCTCGAGTCGCCACAGTGCGTCGGAAGGGTCGCCGCCGTGGTCGTCGTCGTCGATATCCTCGTCGTCTGGTTCGAGCAGGCGTAACACCAACTCTGGCTCGTCGACGGTGAGCGTTTCGCGCCACTCTTCGAGCAGGTTCGCAACGCGGTGCGTCCCCTCGTCGAGTGCTCTGCCGTCGATGAGCGACCGCAACATGGGCGAGGTCGCCGGACTGGTGTCGGGACCGAGGACGATCCGCACGATCGGGTCCGCAAGTTCGGCGAGCAGGTCGGCAAGCACCTTCGGGGCAGGCCCCTGGGTCCGCTGAGCAGGCGGCATCGCAGCGGCAAGTTCGGCCAACCAGGCCCGCTGCTTCTCGCCGCCGACGAGCCGCCAGCGGGTCCACCACTCCCCCTCGGCGCGGAACACCTCGGGAACGACGCGACCGGCGCGGACCCAGCGCTCGATGCCGCGCGCGACATGCCGCAGGTAGACGAGATCGCCGGAAAGGCCCGCGGTCGACGTCGTCCCGAGCAGTAGGTCGGCGGCGGTTTGCGGGGCGCAGGCAATCGCGGGAACCTCGTCGACGACCACGCCGGTTGCATCAAGTCGGGGCACCTCGACCCGACGTCGAAATTTGGCGTTGTGGATCAGTTCCCCGAGCGGTCCACCGGGCGGGTCGTCGCCCATATCGTCGCGCCACAGGAGCAGCCCCGAACCCGGGGACCACAGACCGTGCAGCATCGAAGCAATCATAGGCGGCTCCGCCGCTCGTGCGTCTTTTCGGCGGGCCCGACCACCAAAAGGACTCACGAGGCGCGTAGCGCCTTCGCTCTGTCGGTGGGTACGTGCACACTGGTCGCTCTGTACTAACTTGTGCAACCGGACAGCCGAAAGCGAACACGGGGGGACATGACACGTCGACGGCTGCGCATCGCCGTCTGGTGCGCCGCGCTGCTCGCCTTCGCGGGCTGCACCGTGCTTGCACAACGCACCGAGGCACCCGCACCCGGAAGTCCTGATCGCGCGCAGATCGAGCAGTTGCTCGCGGCTGTCACGGTCGTACCCTCCCGCCCCAACGCAGCCGACTACCAGCGCGGCTGCAAGGTCGGCGAAGGTTGCGTCTTCGGTCCGTCCTGGTCCGACGACACCGACGCGCCAGGCGGCCACGACGGTTGCGATACCCGCAACGACGTTCTCGGCGAACAGCTCACCGATGTCGTATTCCGGCAGGGCACGCGCAACTGCGTCGTACTGTCGGGCCAACTCGCCGACCCCTACTCCGGCAAGACCGTGCCGTTCAGCAAAGCCAATGCCGGCGACATCCAGATCGATCACGTCTACCCACTCGCTGCCGCGTGGGATTTCGGCGCTTCCACGTGGCCACTGGAACGACGGATGGAGTTCGCCAACGACACTCGGTACAACCTGCTCGCCGTGACCGGGTCGATCAATCAGGGCAAAAGTGATGACACACCGCAGGATTGGCTGCCTCCCGACGGGGCGTATCACTGCTTCTACGCAGGGAAGTACCTCACGGTCGCAGTGCAGTATCGGCTACCGATCAGCGAGGCAGACAAATCAGCGCTGACCCGCGTCGCCAAGGGCTGCGACTGAGCTAGCGTGAGAGCCGTGGACCATGCGCGCACCATCTCGAAAGACACGACGTTGTGCATATCGCTCGCCGCCAGGCCGAGCAACATCGGAACTCGGTTTCACAACTACCTGTACAACGAGCTCGGGATCGACTTCATCTACAAAGCCTTCACAACTCCCGATCTCGCGGCGGCAATCGCCGGGATCCGAGGCCTCGGCATTCGCGGCGCTTCGGTGTCGATGCCGTACAAAGAGGACTGCATTCGCTACATCGACGTCATGCACGATTCGGCCGCAGCAATCGATTCGGTCAACACGATAGTCAACGACGACGGCACCTTGCATGCGTACAACACCGACTATCAGGCGGTCGTGAATCTGTTGCACGACAACGACGTACCCGCCGACTACTCGTTCGCGGTCGCGGGCAGCGGTGGCATGGCGAAGGCATGTGTCGCAGCCCTGTGCGAGGCGGGCCGCATCGACGGCATCGTGATCGCTCGCAACGAAACTGCCGGTACCGCACTAGCTGGGAAGTACGGTCTGCGCTGGCAGTCCGAACTCGCCGAGCAGCGACCCCAGCTGCTTCTCAACGCGACACCCGTCGGCATGGACGGCGGACCCGAAGCGTCTGCGCTCCCCTTCCCCGAAGACGCTGTGAGTGCTGCCGAAGTCATCTTCGACGTCGTCGCAAAACCACCGGAGACGCCGTTCGTCCTGAGTGGCAGGGCACTTGGCAAGACCGTGATCACCGGAGCTGAAGTGATCGCCCTACAGGCCGCCGAACAGTTCGAGATCTACACCGGTGTGCGACCGAGCGCCGACCTCATCCGGGCAGCATCCGAATACTCCCGATCCTGACAGCATCTTCCTCAAAACCTAAGCATCAGTGGCGACTTCACGACTCGGGTCGTTCGACCACTGCGACCACGAACCCGCGTAGAGCGCGGCGTCCACCCCGATCACGGCAAGCGCCGCAATCTCGTGGGCGGCCGTCACACCCGAACCGCAGTAGACGGCTACCGGACCATCGAGCGCGCCGAATCGGTCGCGCAATACGTCGACCTTCGCAAAACGACCTGAGCTGTCGAGGTTTCCGGCGGTCGGCATGCTCACCGCACCCGGTATGTGTCCGGCTCGCGGATCGATGGGTTCCTGTTCGCCGCGAAAGCGTTCGCCCGCACGGGCGTCCAGCAACACCCCCGTCCACTGCGCCGCAGCGTCGATATCGATGACGGGCATTGCGCCACCTGACAATTCGACGTCACCCTCTGCTGGCGGCGGTTGTGTGCCGGACTGTAGCGGATGGCCCGTTGCTACCCAGGCAGGAAAGCCGCCGTCCAGAATCCGAACGTCGGTCAGCCCACCCCACCGCAACAGCCACCACGCACGCGCGGCAGCCATGCCACCGGTCGAGTCGTAGACGACCACCGAGGCGCCCTGCCGAATTCCCCAGCGCCGCGCACTGACCTGTAGATCGGCCGACGACGGCAACGGATGCCGACCTGCCTCCGGCGAGGGCGGGTCCGCCAATTCCATTTCCAGGTCGACGAATACGGCGCCTGGAATGTGCGCGTCGAGATAGTGCGCGTGACCGTCCGGGTCGCCGAGCGCCCAGCGGACGTCGAGCAGGACCGGACCGTTGCCGCCGGCGACAGCATCTGCCAATTCGTCAACCGATATCAAAACAGCCGTCATGCAAGACCCAATTCCGCTCGAAGTAGTTGCGCCATCGGCGAACCGAACGCGACGAACGTAACCCTATGGACCTTCGTCCCAGCAGCACGCACCGCCGTCACCGCCTGATGGACCGCATCACCGTGCGGCCAGCCGTACACGCCTGCCGAGATCAACGGAAAGGCAACGGTCCGCGCACCGACCTCGTCGGCAACCTCCAGGCTCCGCGTGTAGGCCGAACGCAAGATCGCCGACCTGTCCTCGCTCGCCGAGTACACCGGGCCGACAGTGTGAATCACCCAGCGCGCCGACAACCGTCCCGCCGTCGTCGCAACGGCGTCACCAGCAGGCAATCCGTTCGGCAGCACGCTCGCCCGAAGCTGCCTGCATTCGGCCAGTATTTCAGGCCCGCCCGCGCGGTGGATCGCACCGTCGACACCGCCGCCCCCGAGCAGCGCGGAGTTCGCGGCATTCACGATCGCATCGACTGTTTGTGTCGTGATGTCGCCCTGAATTACCTCGATCTCGGTCATAAAACCATCATGCCGCTATCGTCGTCATCGATGACATCGAACTTGCGCGCCGACGCCTACCCGGTGCTGTGGCCTGTCCCGACGCGCTGGTCGGACAACGATCACTACGGTCACGTCAACAACGTGACGTACTACTCGTACTTCGACACCGCCGTAAATGCGTGGCTGATCGAGTCGACAGGGACCGACATCCGGAACCTGTCTGCCATCGGCGTCGTCGCCGAGACGTCGTGCAAATACGTCAGCGAACTGTCGTTTCCGGACAAACTGCAGGTCGGGCTATCGATCGAACGACTGGGCAACCGCAGCATCGTCTACGCGCTAGCGATCTTCCGAGACAGCAGCGCCGGCCTCGAACTCGCCGCGACCGGACGTTTCGTCCACGTCTACGTCGACGCCGTGACTCGGATACCCGTGCCGATTCCGGAGCCGATCCGCACCGCCGCGCTTACGATCGTTCGCCAGTAAGGCGCGGCAATACTCTTAAAGTCCGACTTCGTCGGCCGTGGCGATTGCACGCGCGATGATGTCGTCGACCATCTTCGTCGACACGTCCATCACGCCACGATTTCTCGGGTCGTTCAACAGCCTGCGCAAGATGCCCTCGGCAATGATCGACACCTTCCACAGCGCAAGCGTGTGCCAGAAACCGAGCGCCGACGGGTCCCTGCCGGTCTGGGCGAAGTAGGCGTCCGCGAGTTCGGCGCGGGTGGGAAAGCCGTCGAGAGTCGACGACATAAATGGTCCGACGTAGCCTTCGCCCGCCTGCGGCCAGTACGCGAGCAGCGCGCCGAGGTCGGCGAGCGGATCACCGAGTGTGCACAGTTCCCAGTCCACAACGGCTGTGACCCGACCATCGACGATCGAGGTGATCACGTTGCTCAGGTGGAAGTCGCCGTGGACCAACGTGAGTTCGCGCTGTTCGGGTACGGCGGCGCGGAGGCGCTCGGCAAGTCCTTCGACACCGGCGTGCTCGCGGGTCTTCGACTTGTCCCACTGTCCGCTCCAGCGTTTGAGCTGACGCTCGGCGTAGGGCTTGTGGCTGGCGAGGTCCACCAGCCGGGTGGCATCCAGATCGACTGCGTGGATGCTCGCGAGAGTGTCCGTCAGCGACGCGCCGATCTGTGCGCGACGTTTGACGGTGAGCTGTTCGGCGACCGCGACGTCGTCGACGACCGTGCCGTCGACGAAGCTCATCAGCATCATCGGCGCGTCGGTCACCGCAGGATCTTCGGTGAGTCCGAGAACCTTCGGCACCGGCACTCCGGTGTCCTGCAGAGCTGTAAGGATCCGGTGTTCCCGCACCACGTCGTGTGCGGAGGCGAGCAGCGTGCCGAGCGGTGGTCGACGTAACACCCAGCTCGCACCTGCCGCATCGGTGACCAGATAGGTGAGGTTGGACTGGCCGTTGCCGATCCGTCGGAAACTCAACGGCGCCTTGGCATTCAGCCCGAGCGCCGTGGTGATCCAGCCCGTGACGGCGGCTTCGTCGATACCGACCGCGGTGCTCATACGCCGTCCGCCGCGAGCAGTGCCTCCTGGTAGCGGCGCATGCCGAGAATCCAGCGGTCGTAGTCGGAACCCTTGTGGCGGTAGAACTCCAGCACCTGTGGATGCGGCAGTATCAAGAACCGCCCGTCGGCGACGGCGTCGACGACGATATCGGCGACGTCTGCTGGATCGAGCACTTCACCCGCGGTCCGCACTGCCCGGGCTGCAAGTTCGGCGGAGGGGTCACCTGCCGAGAAGCCGGTATCCAGAAGCGCCGTCTGCACTCCCATCGGGCACAGGCAGCTGACGCCGATTCCCTTGCCGCCGTAGGTAACCGACAGCCATTCCGCAAAAGCGACCGCACCGTGTTTGGACACCGAATACGGCGCCGAGCCGAGCTGGGTCAACAGCCCGGCTGCCGATGCTGTCGTCACGAAATATCCGCTGCCACGCTCGACCCAACCCGGAACTAGCAATTTAGCGGCCCGAACATGGGCCATGACGTTGATTTGGAGCGCCGCGTTCCACTGCTCCTCCGTGCTGTCCAGACCCAGACCACCGGCGATGCCCGCGTTCGCGAAAAAGAGGTCGACCGGGCCGAACTCGGCTTCGGTGCGTGCGATGAGGTCGCGCAAGGTGGCCTCGTCGGCCGCGTCACCGGCCGAGAAAATCACGCTGTCGGGATGATCGACGGCGATCTCGGTCGCAACACGCTCCGCAGCCGCACCGTCGAGGTCGGTGACGACCACTCGCGCGCCACCCGCAGCGAGGCGCCTTGCCAACGCGGCCCCGATCCCTGCGCCGCTTCCCGTGACTATCGCAACTTTGCCGGAGATGTCCACGTGCCGAATAGTAGGCGGCTCCGCCGCTCGTGCGTCCTTTCGGTGGGCCCAACCACCAAAAGGACTCACGACCCGCTTGCAGCTGTAACTACCGAACCAGCAATGCGGGACCGCCCCGGGTGATAGGAAAATCCCATGTACATCGCGGCCGTTGTGTGTTCCGTCGTCCTCGCGCTCGCCGCGGTGGGTTCCGGACTACCGAAAGTTCAGCTTCGTGGTCAGGTGTGGTCGCGATTGCGCGGTCGTGGATTCAGCGCGCGGACCGTACGTATCGTCGGCGTCGTCGAACTTGTCATCGCAGTTCTTCTCGTTGCCGGTCTCCTCTTTCTGCCCGTCACGATCTTTGCCTGCGTCGCCTTCGGTGTAGTTCTGATCTGGGCGGTCGGACAGCACGTCACCTACGGCGACTACGGCAATCCCGACAGCCAGAAGGAAGCGTTCATCCCGCTCGGAGCGCTGGGATTCACGGTCCTGACGCTGGTAATCGTGATCGCGGCAAGCGGCGGTTAGTTCCCGGCGCTAGCTCTAACGTCGCTGTTCGGCAAGACGTTCGAGCAAAGGTGCCAGTCTCGTGCTGACGAGCTCCCTCATCACCAGCGCCATATTCGTTCGTTCGACGCCCGGTATCCGCAGAATTCGTCCCGCGACGAGGTAAAGGTCGTCGGCGTCGATTCCGACGACCTTCACCGAGAGGTCGGTCAGTCCCGATATGCCATACACCTCGATGACTTCGGGTATTTCGGCGAGCGCGACGACCACCGAATCCAGCTGATGCTGATCGACAACTGTCGCAACGAGCGCGGTCAACGGATAGCCGAGCGCACGTGGATCGACCCGTCGATCCACCGAGCCGAGCGCCCCGCTTTCCTCCCATTTCGCGATCCGCGCCTGGACGGTATTGCGGGAAAGCCCGAGCCGCTGAGCGAGTTCGACACCGGTCGCTCTCGGGTTGCGTCCAAGGGCAAGAAGCAGCTTCGCGTCTGTCGCATCCAAAGTTGACATATGACGCAGTATGACACGCAGTTGTTACCTGCGACTGTGCATTCTGCTCAGTTCTGCGAACTCCACTTGCGCATTGCGCATTATCGTGGATCCTGTGAAGTAGGACACACCACAGTCCGCGACATACCGCTAGCGACCCGCTGGACCCACAAAGTCCGCCGAGCCTGTCAGGAGGTGCACGATGGCCGACAAACCCGCCTACCCGGTGCAATTGGTGCAACCGGACGGCAGAAGAGTGCTCGACCGCGAATACGCACCACTCGTATCCGACATCGGCGGTGAAGAACTCCGCGACCTCTACACCGACCTCGTGGTCGTCCGCCGAATCGACAGCGAAGCCACCGCGCTGCAACGCCAGGGCGAACTGGGACTCTGGGCACCGATGCTCGGTCAGGAAGCCGCACAGGTCGGTTCGGCGCGAGCACTGCACCCCGACGACTACGTCTTCACCAGCTATCGCGAACACGCGGTCGCCTACTGCCGTGGCGTGGATCCGGCGGTCCTCACCCGGATGTGGCGTGGCGTCGCACATTCCGGCTGGGATCCGGACTCGGTGAACATGACCAACCCGGCGATCATCGTCGGCGCGCAGGGTCTGCACGCGACTGGCTACGCATTTGCCGCGCACCTCGAAGGTGCGGAAATCGCGACGATCGCCTACTTCGGTGACGGCGCGAGCAGCCAGGGCGACATCTCCGAGGCGCTCATCTTCGCCAGCAGCTGGAGTGCTCCGGTCGTCTTCTTCTGCCAGAACAACGGCTGGGCGATAAGCGAGCCGGTCCGTCTGCAGAGCGCGACACCGATTGCGCAGCGCGCCTTGGGTTTCGGAATCCCTGGCATTCAGGTCGACGGCAACGACGTTCTCGCGGTCCTTGCCGTGACAAGGCAGGCGATCAAACGGGCCCGCGAAGGCGGTGGCCCGACGTTCGTCGAAGCAATCACCTACCGCATGGGTCCGCACACGACGTCCGACGACCCCAACCGCTATCGCTCGCGTGCCGAGACCGAGGAGTGGAAGGCGCGCGACCCGATCGACCGCGTGCGACGACTGCTCGAGCGCGAAGGCCTGATCGACGACGCGTTTCTCGCGCGGGTACAGAACGTGGCCGACTCGGTGGCCGCACGACTGCGCTCGGCAACGATCGACATGCCCGACCCCAAGCCGGAACAGCTTTTCGACAACGTCTACGCGACGCAGACACCACTGCTCGCCGACCAAAGTCGCGACTACGCAGCATATTTGGACAGTCTGGAGGAGGTTCGATCATGATCACCCTTGCCGGAGCACTCAACGCGGGGCTCCGCCGAGCGCTCGAGAACGACCCGAAGGTCGTGCTTATGGGCGAAGATATCGGCAAACTCGGCGGCGTCTTTCGCGTGACCGACACCCTGCAGAAGGACTTCGGTGACAAACGAGTCATCGACACCCCGCTCGCCGAATCCGGCATCATCGGAACGGCTTTCGGCACGGCGCTGCGCGGATTCCGCCCCGTCTGCGAGATTCAATTCGACGGGTTCGTCTACCCAGCCTTCGATCAGATCGTCTCTCAGGTTGCCAAGATCCGATACCGCACCGGCGGAAACGCCAAGGCGCCGCTGACGATTCGTATTCCGTTCGGTGGTGGCATCGGCGCGGTCGAGCACCATTCGGAATCTCCCGAGGCCTACTTCGCGCATACAGCAGGTCTGCGCGTGGTGGCTCCAAGCAATCCTGCCGACGCGTACACGATGATTCAGCAGGCGATCGCGCTCGACGATCCCGTGATCTTCTTCGAGCCGAAGCGACGCTACTGGGACAAGGCCGAGGTCGATCTCGACGCAGCACCGACCCTGTCGCTCGACTCCGCACGGGTCGTCGTGCCAGGAACGGACGCGACGATCGTCACCTACGGCGGCACCGTCACGACCGCCGTCGCCGCCGCGAAAATTGCAGCGGAAGAGGGACATTCGCTCGAGGTTATCGATCTTCGATCGATCTCGCCGATCGACTTCGACACCATCGAAGCCTCGGTCCGCAAGACCGGCCGATTGGTGATCGCACACGAGTCACAGGTATTCCTCGGGATCGGAGCCGAGATCGCCGCACGAATCTCCGAGCGCTGCTTCTACCAGCTAGAGGCACCGGTCCTACGGGTCGGCGGCTTCGACATCCCCTATCCCCCAGCCAAACTCGAATCGCATCACCTGCCGAGCCCCGACCGCATCCTGTACGCGGTCGACAAGACGCTGGCCGCCTGATGCCGCAGCTCGAATTCCGCATGCCCGATCTCGGCGAGGGTCTGACCGAAGCCGACCTCGTGACGTGGCTGGTCGCCGAGGGCGACCACGTCGAACTCAATCAGACCATCGCCGAGGTCGAGACCGCCAAGGCAATGGTCGAACTGCCGTCGCCGTACGCGGGCATCGTCGCCGAACTTATCGTCGACGCCGGCGATACCGTCCCCGTCGGTGCGCCGATCATTCGCGTTGCGACGGAAGGGTCCGTTCCCGAACCCGCGGATCCTGTTGCGGAAGAGCTGGACCCCGTCGAACCTGCTCTCGTCGAACCCGCTGCCGCAGAACCGAAACGCCAGCCCGTGCTCGTCGGCTACGGTCCCGGCGCCGCCGAGAAGAGTCGCCGTCGCAAGCCGGGGTCGGTGGTGAAGATCCACGACGTCGCCGAACCGGCCATGGCGGTGGATCACGCGCGACCCGACGCCAAGCCGTCTGCCCGCAAACTAGCCCGCGAACTCGGCGTCGACCTCGCCACCGTCACGCCCGCCGGCCACGCCATAACCGTGGACGATGTACGCGGACAGGTCGATTCGACAGCCACCGCACCGACGAACTCCGACCGCGAGACCCGAACCAAGATCGCCGGAGTCCGCAAGTGGACCGCCGAAGCGATGGTGACAAGCTCGCAGACGATTCCGCATGTCACCGAGTTCGTCACCGTCGACGTCACCGCGTCGGTCGAACTGATCGAGCAGCTTCGTACGACGAAGGCGTTCAAGGATCTCAAACTGACGCCACTCGCCTTGGTGGCCAAGACTATTCTCGTTGCGCTGCAGGCGCATCCGAGCCTCAACTCCAGCTGGGACGAAGCGGCACACGAGATCGTCACCAAGAACTACGTCAATCTCGGTATCGCCGTTGCCGGTCCACGCGGCCTACTCGTTCCGAGCATCAAAGAGGCGCAGGCCATGAGTCTGCTCGACCTGACCGGCGAGATCACCGCCCTCGCCACCAAGGCACGCAACGGCGAAGCGACACCCGCCGATCTGCGTGGCGGCACCTTTTCGATCACCAACATCGGGGTCTTCGGTATCGACTCGGGCACGCCGCTGATCAACCCGGGCGAAGCCGCGATCCTGTGCCTCGGCTCGATCCGCAAACGTCCGTGGGTGGTCGACGACGAATTGGCTGTCCGCTCGGTGACGACACTCGGACTGTCGTTCGACCACCGCCTCGTCGACGGTGAACAGGGCTCGAAGTTCCTCGCCGATGTCGCCGCGATGCTGGAGGACCCGCTGACGCTGATCGGTCGCGCCTGAGAAGGTACATTCGGATCGCGTGCCTCCCCAAACGATCGACAAGCCACTCCGCATTGCGCGGGTCAGCGTCTTCGGGATCTTCGGAGTCAACGGTTTCATCCTCGCTCTGTGGGTCGTCCACATTCCGTCGATCCTCGATCGCACCGGAGTGTCGAAAGCGTCCCTCGGCCTGCTTATTCTGCTCGTCGCCGCGGGAGCGATCGTCGGAATGCAACTGGCAGGTCCGCTTGCGGACAGGTTCGGCAGTCGGCCGTTGGTGGCAGGGTCCGGCGCTATCGTTTCGGCGAGTGTGATCGGACCCGGCCTCGCCAACAATGCCGTCGAACTCGGCATCGCGTTGGTGGTACTCGGCTTCGGCAACGGCGCGCTCGACGTGTCGATGAATACGCAAGCGGTGTACGTCGAACGTGCGTACGGCCGTCCGATCATGGCTGCCTTCCACGCCTTGTTCTCGTGTGGCGGTGTTGCCGGTGCCCTGCTCGGCGCCGCCACCTTGGCCGCCGGTTGGGACATTCGAGTGTCGCTACTTGTCGGCGCCGTGATCGGAATCGTTCTGGCCGCGCTGTTTTCGGCCCGACTACTGCCGCACGTGCAACCCGAGCACAAACCTGCGGCGACGGGCGCGCCGAAACAACGCCCGTCGAGCAGGGTCTGGGCACTCGGCGCGATCGCGTTCTGCGTGCTCCTCTGCGAAGGCGTCGCGAACGACTGGAGTGCGCTGCAGGTCAAAGAGGACCTCGGAGCGTCCGATGCAACGGCAGCGCTCGCATTCGGAGCGTTTTCGACATTGATGACGGTCGGGCGGTTCGGCGCGGATCGTGTCGCTGCTGCCATCGGCCCGGTAGCGGTCGTCCGGTACGGCACGTTCGTCGCCGCGCTCGGTATGGGCATGGTGGTGACGTCAGGCTGGATCGGGCTCACCCTGGCTGGCTGGGCGTTGTTCGGACTCGGGCTTGCCGGCGCAGTGCCGCAGATCTTCACCGCCGCAGGCAACCTCAGCAAAGACGGTGCCGGAGTGAACATGTCCAGAGTGTTCGGGATGGGCTACCTGGCGTTTCTTGCCGGTCCCTCGCTCATCGGCTGGCTGACCAAGGTGATTCCGCTGACGACCGCGATGCTGGTGCCGTTCGTCGCGGTGCTTATCGCGGGCGTTTTTGCCGGGGTTGTCAGACCGCATGACGCTCAGGGCCCACTATCGGCAGTTTCGGACGGGAAACGGGCTGTTGCGAAATGAGGGGCGCACTGTCGTTAGCTTTACTAACGTTGCGCGGATA
>NZ_JBIMSN010000037.1:0-8025 GCF_043944905.1 Antrihabitans spumae | reverse complement strand
AACCCAATCCGAAACAGATCAAGCCGGCACGTCAGCCCGGAGAAAGATCTGGGCTAGCCCGCAACGAATACGTAATTCGTTGCGCCAGTGGACGTGTCCCGGCTGACGTGTCGCCAATTGTGGCCACGCTATTGATACGTTACGCACCAGCCGCGGCAAAGATGAATGCCTTCTACTGGAAGTTGTTCGGCGGCGACATACATGCAGAATATCCGGGCCGATGAGTCAGAAGTGCGAAGAGATCGGCGTCGCCGGTGATCTCGTTCAGAGTGAAATTGCGTTCGATGACACCGTTCGACGATGTCTCAGAGGTGAATTTGCATGGAGTTACCTTTGGGGATGCCTGTTGTAGAGGCGCTCCCGGCGACACCTTCGTCGATCGCGGATCCGTGAACTCGAGTGGGAGCACCCACCTGGCTACTGCATTCATGGGTCTCATCTCCTCGCGTCAGCTCACGTTCTCGGGCACGCTTGCAATACGCACCGAATCCCGTCCAACCTACGAATTCGATGCGGACCGCATCGGCATCCGTTCAACGAACCAGGCTTGGAGGTCTGCGTGAGCATCCGAATTCGTAGTTGGCCGGACGAGCCGGAGCAAGCCTTGTCGCGGGTTCACGACCGAATCGACGAGGACCTCCGATCCCACCCGATGGTGACGCTTGCCGCGGAAGCAGTCCCTTTCTCGCACCGCGCCCCCGCCGGTGACCGATTCGGACCAGTCCGTTTGGTCGAACGCGACGCCGATACTGCCGTCGTATTCGCTTGCGACACCAGCCGTTGGGTGATCCTTGTTCAGCAAGAGGACAATTCGGCGACCGCAAGCGTCCTCCACGGAGTACCCAATCCTCGAGTCGGTTTCGATCGTTCGTTTCGCACGTCCTTCTTGCAACTATTGGCTCTCCATCAAACCGGCGCTCCGTCCATGGCCGAAGATCTGCCGGATGTCGCGTGGTTGTCGTTGAGTGGAATCGCAGCGGAAGGCGTATCTCGATTCGAGATGGCGACTTCGGTCGACTCGGACAGCGGCGACGTCGGAGCCGACGGAGTCGTCCTAGCGGTTCTACGCGGACGCTGGAAGGAAAAGCCGAAGGTTGTTGTGCACTTGACCAACGGGGAAACCGTCGCCGTACATCACCCAAGCTTGGCTCGGTAGCCCCCAGCTGTGGCGTGGCCGCGGACCGACGATTCGAGCGGCGTTGAGCGCCTTTCGAATTGAGACATTTCACGACGTCGAACAATCGCGGCTGACAGACTGGACCGCAGGTCGGGGACCTGTGCACCCCTGGCGTGAGCATGAGTAACCTCCGCGTCCCTTTCCGTCCAGTAGCTCGCGCCCGCTCCCTAGTTCGTGTGTGCGTTTGTGTGGTCGTCGTGGCAGGTTTCACCGCCTGTTCGGACGACTCCGATGCATCGGGGTACAGGGCTCAGGAGTTGATCACACCCGGGTCGGTGCTTACAACGTCGACGGGGACGAATCCGGAGATCCGGACATTCTGCTCGTCCGCTCGCCAGAAGGGGCAGATCTGGCAAGCATCGATACCCAGCTGTACGAACGACCGTTGTTCACGACAGGTGGGCCTCGCGGCACCAGCTTTCTCTGGGTGGATCCGGGCGCACCCTCACTGCGGAGTGTCGACGGGTCGGGTAAAGAAGTCGCGTCGGTCGACGTGAAGTCGGCGTTGGGTGACGAGCGCACAGGCTATTGCGACGATATCGCGATAGCGCCGACCGACGCCCCCAATGCGGATACCGAGAAACACAGCGCACAGACCCCCTGCTTCAGCACGCTGAGATAACTGGTGGAACGCAGCGCTCGGGTCGTAAATTCGAACTCACGCTTCCCGGTATCGCCGATCCTGGGTGCCTTCACGATGAACGAGTCGTGACGGAACGAGCGCCAAGAATAGAGCACGAGTCCCTCGTTGCAGTGTCCATCATTCCCCAAGGCCGTGTGCGTCGATGCATTCACGCCCGACGAGACTTAGCGAGTGCAAGTCATTTCGTGGTTATCGCGCCCAGCAGCTATACAATTCGAATGAATCGAATATGCATCGCTACCGGTCAACGACGCTGACTCGTTTCCTCTGGAAACCGGTAACTGTTGGGCTCGATTGTGCGATATTCCGAACATCACCTATTCAGGAGGTTCGGAAATGCGATCTGCGAAAAGGATTGTCGCCAGCGCCGTAATCGCCACAGCAACTGCAACTGGCGTTCTCGTTGGTGGCGGCGTGGCTCAGGCCGATGTGCCGGTGCCGCAGGCCAACTGTCACGTTTACAGCATCTTAAATACCGGCGGAATGGCGAATTGTGAGCAGCCAACCTGGCACCAGGTGAAACTCACGTGTGTCGCGTGGCCCGTTCCGTTCGTCTACTGGAAGTACGGTCCACGGCAGTACGGGCAAAACCAGTCCTGGGCCAGTTGCGATTCGCTGAACGCAATGGTGGGGATCGAAGTTATCCAGGCGTAACGAACCCCGTGCTCCCATAGCCACCAACCCGCCGACCACCAAACTTCAGGCGAGCTCGATTTCGTCGAATCCGGCGGACAGGCTATGTCGGCGAACCGACAGCACGCCCCCTTCACGGTGAACGAGGCCCTCGTCGAAGTCGATGCTCAACCGCTCTCGTCGAGCATCTACTTCGCGTACCACACCACAGATGCCTCGGAACGGTCCGTCCGCGAAGAAAACAACATCTCCTGGCGCGTATCCCGAAGTCCTCACCCATACAATGTAATCCCGCGAGTCGGATTGGACTCGCCGCCGAGGTGTCAGACCGAAGTCGATGCGCCGATTACCGACAGCAGGCGCAGCTTCTCGTAGCTTTCGCTCCCGGGCACCGCGGTGTAGACGAGCAGCCAGTTCGACTGCTCCGGGTCGAGCAACGTCTGGCAATTCAGTTCCAGCGCACCGACTTCGGGATGGGAGAACCTCTTTACCTCGTTCGGCGCGATTCCGATCTCGTGTTCCTTCCACAAGGTTCGGAACTCCGCACTCTGCGTCGTGAGCAAGTCCGCGAGGTGGGCGGCTTTCGAGCCCGGCCCTCGCAGGGTGAGCACGCCCCGAAGCCCCGAGACATACATGCGCGAGAAGAATTCGTGATCCTCGGGCGGGTGCAGTGCGCGAGTGGCCGGATCCGTGAACCACCGGTAGCCGATGCTGCAGGACGGCCCCGTGTATCGGCTCGCATCGCCGATCAACGCGACGCCGAGCGGTGTCTGACGCAACGTCTCCCCTAGTTCGGTGACGATCTCGGCTGCGGTGTCGTCGGCGAGTCGGTCGAAGATCCGCATCATTCCCGGGCTGACGTAGTCGCTACTCGACCCCCGCGCAGGCGGCTGATGCCCGGCGAGGCGGAACAGATGGTCGCGCTCGTCGCGCGAAAGATGCAGACCTTGCGCGATCGAGGCGATCATCTGCTCGGAAGGCTCTGGGCCACGTTCCTGCTCGAGACGCGCGTAGTAGTCGGTCGACATGTGGCACAGAGCGGCGACCTCTTCCCTCCGCAATCCGGCGGTGCGGCGTCGCTGCCCACGCGGTAGTCCGACATCCCCGGGCTGCAACGCGTCCCGACGGCTACGGAGAAACTCGGCAAGTCCCGCTCGATCGATCATGAATGCATTCTCTCCTTCTGCGCGATTGCTCAGCCACGGATTGTCGAACCGTGGATAACTCCGACGACACCGGGCAGAGTTGTCGTCAAGCACCAACCGGTGCACCTGGGAGCCAAGTCAGGAGCAAACCTCATGTCACGCAAGCAAACCGACATCACCGTCCCCGATCTGTCGGGAAAACGAGCGGTGGTGACAGGAGCAAGTGATGGCATCGGGATCGGTATCGCGAGGAAACTCGCCGGCGCTGGCGCAGAGGTGATCATGCCCGTCCGCAACCCGCGCAAGGGTGAGGCCGTTGTCGAAAAGATTCGAGCTCAGCACCCGAATGCCAAACTCGCGCTCGAGTCGATGGACCTGTCCTCGCTCGCATCGGTCGCGGCACTGGGTGAGAAGCTGATCGCCGATGGCGCCCCGATCCATTTCCTCGTCAACAATGCGGGGGTGATGACGCCGCCCGAGCGCCAGACCACTGCAGACGGCTTCGAGCTGCAGTTCGGCACCAACCACCTGGGCCATTTCGCACTGACGGGACACTTGCTTCCGCTGCTCAAAGCCGGGCAGGCGCGGGTGACCTCGCAAACGAGCATCGCTGCACGCAGCGGCGCGATCAACTGGGACGATCTGAACTGGGAGCGCGAATACAGCGGCCAGAAGTCCTACTCGCAGTCGAAGATCGCATGCGGCCTCTTCGGTCTCGAACTCAGTCGCCGTAGCAGCGCCGCAGGCTGGGGTATCTCGAGCAACATCTCCCATCCCGGCGTTGCCCCGACCAGCCTGCTCGCAGCGCGTCCGGAAGTCGGACGCGCAGACGACACATTGGGTGTGCGACTGATTCGTTGGTTCTCGGCACGAGGTCTCGTCGTTGGAACCGTCGAGAGCGCGAAGCTACCCGCTGTAATGGCGGCGACCATGCCCGAATCGACGGACGGCGGCTTCTACGGTCCGCAGTGGCCAGGAAACGTCGGTGGCCCTCCCGGCGAACAGAAGCTGTGGAAGCCATTGCGCAACAACGAGAATGCAACGCGACTGTGGACGGTATCCGAGGAGCTGACGGGCGTTTCCTTCGCCTGACTTCATGAATTGCCTTCGTTCGAATAGTCGGTCATGGCGGAATTGACGAGACTCTTGCATCGAATATGCAGCGTTAGCTAAAGGTTACGACCCGCGATTCTCCGTAATTCAGTAATTGTCGTATCAAAGAAAGGCTTTGGATCTACCATCGAATCTGCGAGGTCGGAGCCGATTGCGAGCGGAGATAGTCCATGAGGTACCGAACCAGAACTGTGGCATCCATTGCGGCAGCGGCATTGTTGATCGTCACTGGTTGTTCGTCGTCCGACGATTCGAGCGAAACGACATCGTCGGGCACCTCCCCCTCCCCCTCCCCCTTCCCCTTCCCCTCCACCTCTACGCCCGCCGACCCCGGCTATGCCGCCGAGGTCAAGTCTGCGGTGGAGAAGGTGATGAAGGACAACGCAATCCCCGGAGCGATTGTGGTGATCAAGTCGGCGAAGCAAGGCGACTCGACCGCTACGTTCGGCACCCAAAAAGTCGGCGAAGACGTACCGATGTCGGTCGACGACTATTTCCGGATCGGCAGCATCACCAAAACAATGACGTCGACCGTCATTCTCCAACTGGTGCAGGAGGGCAAGCTCTCCCTCGACGACCCGATCGACAAATACCGCAAGGGCGTCCCCAACGGCGAAAACATCACGATCGCTCAACTCTCCGAAATGCGAAGTGGCCTCTTCACTTACACCGCGGACCCTGGATTCGACGCCACTCTGAACAACGATCCGGAGAAGGCGTGGACGCCGGACGAATTGCTCGACATTGCCTTCTCCCATCCGAACGTGTCCGCGCCCGGAGAGAAGTACGAATACGTCAACACCAACATCATTCTGCTCGGACTTGTCATCGAGCAACTGACCGGAAAGTCCATCGAGCAAGCCTTCACGGAACGGATCTTCGAACCCCTCGGCCTGAAACACACGTCCTTCCCGGCCGCGACCGATACCTCGATCCCTGATCCACATCCGCAGGGCTACTCGTTCCCCAGCGACGAGAACGAAATGTCGGCAGCAGACCAGAAGGCAGCGGTGGACGGCAAGCTGAAGCCGGCCGACCAGACGAACTGGAACCCGTCATGGGGGTGGACCGCTGGCGGCGCAATCTCTACCGTCGGCGACCTGACAACGTACATCGAGGCGGTGGTCAAAGGTGGACTTCTCGACGAGAAGATGCAAAAGATTCGGCTCGACAGCATCCTGCCCATCGATCCGCGCGCAGGATATGGCCTCGGTATTGCGAGGTTCGGCTCACTGCTCGGTCACGATGGCCAAATACCTGGATTCATGACCTTCGCCGGATACGATCCGACGAGCGAACTCACGATTGTTATCGCGACCAATCTCGCGACTGTGCCTGCGGGCGAAGGTACGGCGCTCGCTGTTCTCAAAGGCATCATGCCGATCTTCTATGGACCGGACGGGGAGCCCGCGGACCCGGCAAGACTGACGCCTCCACGCTGACCGATCAGCAAGTCGCTTTTGCAAGCTTCCTAGTGCGGGCAATCAGGTAGAGCGGGAACGCGACGCTGATTGCCACCACAAAGACGAGCGCGATGTAGAGCCACAACAGCGGAACTCGGTTGCGCCGACCGTCGACGATCATAAAGACCGTGGCCGCCACCGCGACGGCCAGCAGATCGATCGTGACGAATGTTGCGATGTGTCCGTCGACTGTCGCTTTCAGTGCGTCTGCGACGCCACCAGGGCCAACGATGTAGTCGATCAGGACCCACTGCGAACAGATCAGGGCGGCGACAGCGACGGCTGCGTAGATGAAACATGCGATCTTGTCGGACTTGGTCATCAACGCTCCTTCGGCTGAAACACTTCGCGCGAGTGTGCACTTCTCTGCCGCGCAAGTCGATTTTGCCGACGGCAGGTGCACACTCGGCACACGCCGACCACCCGCGGAACGGTTTGAAGCCCACCCATCGCCCGTCGGTGTTGGTTATTCAGTCCGCGCCCAGGCCGGGTCTTCGCCTGCCCGAAGATCGAGTACCTCACACCCCGTCGACGTGACCGCGACGATATGTTCCCAGTACGCGGCAGGCGCGGAATCCGCTGTGACCAAGCTGGCCACTTCGTTGGTCAAGAGTCGCATCTCACCGGACCCGGTGGTCAGGTAGATCTCGATGCTGAACGTCATGCCCTCTTGGACTACGCGCCCTTCGTTGAGACCACCGGACTTCCACGGAATGAACCAGCCGTCGTTGTGCTCACGTCCGATGCTGTGTCCGACGGCGGGGAAGGTGTGGATGATCCTGTAACCATGATTTTCAGCGAAAGCTGTTGCGGCGTCACCGAGTTCGTTGAGTGTGACACCCGGTCTGACCAATCCGATCACGTGCCACATCACTTGCAGACTTGCTGCGTAGAGTCCCGTGACTTCTGGCGACGCATCATTGCCGACGATCCAACGCCTGGCTGTGTCGCACGACCAGCCGTCCTTGCGTGCACTGATGTCCATTCCGAACAAATCACCTGTCCGGAGTGCGCGCTCGTCGGCCGGCGCATTGGCAACCACGTCGTTGAGCGCATAGCTGGCAGATATGTTGTCCGCGTGGGCCATTCCGGTGCCGGACGCTTTCACGGCAAGCCGAACAACTTCGGCGCCGTATTTGCCGACGATCAGATCGTGGGTCAGTTGATCGATCTCTCGGATGGTGATTCCGGGAACGATATGCGCACTTATCTCGTCGAGAACGTGCGCACCGACAGCTCCCGCTGCCTTCATCTTGGCGATATCGTCGGCAGATTTGATGGTCATCTGCTGAAAGGGTTCGCCTTCGAACAGCTTCTGTATGTTCGCGGTTGCCTCGTCGCTCATGTACGGAATACCGAAACGACTCAGTGTCTGGTCACCCATCTGCGCTCCATCTCCGGTAGGGACTTGTTTCAATGATGAACTGTTTCCGCCATTCTGGCGCCGATTCGGCAGCCTGCGATGCGCGAAATCGCTGAGGCGTATCGTGCTCGGTATGCAATTCCCGACCTGCCGAAAGTATGTTGTCGCCCGATAGCGCGCAGGTCGGCGTTTTGTTGCGTCGGATCGAGCACGACGTGGGTTCGAGTGCCGGACGGGTGTGGCCAATTCGCGAGCAGGTTTCGGGCCGTTCGGTGACGCTGCCCGACACCCGTATCGCGGTCAGTGTCTCCGAGCGCGCCGCTGGCGATCTGGGCTCGTTCGCAGCGGGCGTCGAGCCGCGTGCGATTACGGCACATGTCCGTGCATATCCCGACGACGACGGACAACCTTCTGGCGAACGAATCGACCTAGCCTCGCGCTTTCACGCTAATTCGGCAGAGGACTGTGTCGCAGACAAAGAATGGTGC
>NZ_JBIMSN010000036.1:0-1002 GCF_043944905.1 Antrihabitans spumae | reverse complement strand
CCTCATCCAGGCTGCATAGCCAGAAAATCCCCGTGTCCAACATCCGGGGTCAAGGCCCATGCGCGAGCCAGGAGATTGAGTTGGTCTTTCCGGAGCCCGCTGAGTGTTGGACCAGATACCGCTTACCGGGGCCCTCTGTACGCACCGCATCGATCAGCTGAGTGACTACGTGCCACTGGTGATAACGCGGGAACAGCATCGTTTGGCTACGAGTCTTTTGCCCGGTGACAGGGTTAGTCCTTTCGATCACCTCCAGGTGCAGGAACCGCCCTAGGATATCGAGCCAAGTGTCGCGCTGCAGGATGGTTTCCCACAGGTACGCAGTCGGCGATCCGTTGGGATTCGGCGGGTTCCCTGCGTGCCCTGCGTTGCCCCGGTTGAACGGCAGGAAGTAGGTGTCTTTTCCAGCCAGCTTGGTCGTCATCTGGACTTCGCTGTTCGACACGGCAAAGTGCACGAGGGCGCGAGAGCCGAACTGCAGCAGCGGCTCTCCCTTCGGGAGCCGGTCGTTCTTGTACTGCAAGACCGCGTCCGTGATGTTCTGGGTGAAGTCGGTCTTCAGCTCTGCCGTAGCGACTGGGATGCCGTTGACGAAGAACACAAGATCGATGCTGTTGTTGTTCTTGGTCGAGTAGTGCACCTGGCGCATCACCCTGAGCCGCACTGCGTCGTATCGCTTCGCGGTCGTCTCGTTCAGTGATGTGTTGGGTCGGAACTGGCACATCGCGAACTGCGCGTTCAGGTCTTTGAAACCTCGTCGAAGCGCCGACAAGGTGCCGCCATTGGCCTTCAGATCAGCTCCGAGCGCCTTTGCAAGAGTTGCGAGTACGCCGTGCTGCGCTTTGGTGAGCGCTTCGCCGGTCAGATCCGGCTTGACTCGCTTCGCGAGCTGGTCGGGCTGGGTATCCGCCAGCCACCCGAACACGTCCTCCGGAAACAGAGCTAGCCTCGCGCTTTCACGCTAATTCGGCAGAGGACTGTGTCGCAGACAAAGAATGGTGC
>NZ_JBIMSN010000035.1:0-30860 GCF_043944905.1 Antrihabitans spumae | reverse complement strand
AGTGGCCGAGCACTTCGTTCCGGTTTGCCAGATGTGGGCGGTCCTCGCCGAGAGTCCACTTGATGTTGCCGGCCGTGAACAGACGATGCGGCTGGTGCAAACGCACATACGGGTACGTGTCGAGCCACATGCCCCCGGAGCGCTTCCTGCGGTCGATCAAGACGACAGTCTGATCGCGGGACAGGTAGCGACTGGCGACGAACAACGCATTGATTCCCGCAAGGCCCGCACCGACAATGGCGACGTCGCAGCGCACTACATCGACCGACATTCGACCTCCGAACTTGTGGGCTTCACACTGACGCGGCAAGGACGTCGACCGCGATCATCGAGCCGAGCGAGACGGCGATGACGACGGCTGCGGCCAGGAATTCGCGTCGCACCCTTGGCATCTCGTCCGGCGGTGCGAATATCCGTTTCGGCCACACCCACCATGACTGGTAGACGAATGTGGCGCACGCGAGGAGAAACAGCACAAGCTTCGCGCACATCAGAACGATCCACTCGGCACTGGGCCCAGGGGTGATCAATACCCTGGTCACAGCGAGCCCTGTGCCGGTGACGGCGATTACGGCGATCGTCTGCAGGGCCATCTTCCGTGCACCGTGGGCTATCTGCTGGAAGATGTCCTCGACGGCGTCCGGATCGGCCGACCGGAGCTGGAAACGCTGCACAAAGATGATGGAATACATCATTATGCCGAACCAGGCAGACAACATCACGGCCTGCGACACCGCGAAAATTCGCATCAAAGTCGTTGACGTCATTGCAAGAAACCTTATCTCCTACCATGCCAGCCATGGTCGGAAATGTTTTTGCCCGGCTTATTGGCAATCCGTCAACAGCCCCTACCGCGTGTGCCGAGTCTTGAACACCCACTTCGACACACGCAGATGCCGCGCCTTGCGGTCCATCGTCAGTAGATGCAGCGGCGCTCGACGCTTCTGTCTGGCAATCGATTTGACCCGCGAGAACTCCCGCAACCCGTCGGCGCCGTGAATACGCCCGAAACCGGAGTCGCCGACACCACCGAACGGAAGCGCCGCAACGCCGGCGAAGCCGAGTACGGAGTTGATGGTGACCACACCGGCTCGCAGCCGCTCGGCGACCCACTGACCGGTCCGGGTGTCCTGGGTGAATACAGATGCACCCAACGCGAACGACGTTGCGTTCGCCCGTGCGATCGCCTCCGACAGGTCGCGGACCCTGTTGATCACCAGCACCGGCCCGAACGTTTCCTCGGTGACGGCGATGCTGTCTTCGGGAACGTCGACGAGCACGATCGGCTGTATATAGGGCTCACGTATCGAGTCCAAGCCCCCGACCACCGCTGTTCCGCCTTTGTCGAGAGCGTCACGAACGTGGTCTCGGACCACCTCGACCTGCGCTTCGCGGGTCATCGGTCCGTACGCCGCGCCGCGGTCCGCACCCGGCTTCAGTTTGCGGGCCTTCGTCTCGACCAATGCGACGAAATCGTCGAAAACCGTCTCGACGACGTACACACGCTCGACGCCGACGCAGGTCTGACCCGCATTGCCCATGCCACCGAAAACAGCGGCCTCGGCGGCGGCGTCCAATTTGGCGTCGCCGCCGACGATCATGGCGTCCTTGCCACCGCCCTCGATGACGGCAGGGGTCAGCGACTCCGCACATATCGCGAGGACCTTGCGCGCCGTGGCGGCCGATCCGGTGAAGGAGACCTTGTCGACGCGCGACCGGCACAGTGCCGCGCCGGTATCGGCGTCGCCCGTAACCACTTGAAAGACAGGCTGGTTCGGGGCGAGCGTGCGCCACGTCTCCGCAAGCCAGGTTCCGGTTCCAGGAGTCAGCTCGCTCGGCTTGAACACCACGGCGTTTCCGGCCGCGAGCGCGTAGGCGATCGATCCCATAGGCGTGTAGACCGGGTAGTTCCACGGCCCGATCACACCGACCACGCCGAGCGGTTCGTAGCCGACCGAACTTGCCTGATTCAGTGCAACGAGACCGGACCGAACCTTGTGTCGATCGAGCACCTTGCCCGCGTTCTTTGCGGCCCAATCGAGGTGCTCGACGGCGAGCATCACCTCGAGCCAGGCGTCGTCGTGTGGCTTGCCGGTTTCTTGAACGACAACTTCGACGAGATCGACTGCGCGTTTGGCAATCGCTTTCTTCCAGTCGAGCAACCAGCGCTTGCGTCCGGACGAACCGAGTCCCGCCCACCACTTCTGTGCCGACTTGGCTTCACGAATCGTCCGGGTGACCTCGTCGGCGCCCATCATCGCGTAATCGCCGAGCAGTTCGCTCGTGCGTGGATCGTAAGACGTCAGAACCGACGACCGATGCTCGACGCCGTTCGGCACTGCTTTCTTCTGCTCGGTCCTCTTCCGCTCGGTCTCCGTAAGCGACGTGGCTGTCGGTGCGGTCTGGGGTGGGGAATTCTGCGCCGAATCCGTCATGGGCTCCCTCCCTGGCGATCACATCAAATATATGTGATGTGATGTAATGATTGCTCTGTTCAACACTAGTGGCGCTCTCGACTCTCGCCAAGGTTTCGCGCTACCTCCATCATGCCCGACCGACGCAAAACGTTTGTTCGCCAATCGAATTCAGCGAAGGAGAAACCGATGTCAGCCTCGGTACCGTCTTCGTCGCGAGGACTCGGAGCGTTACGACGGCGTCCGCAACTCTCCGACGACGTCGCGTCGCACGTTCGCGGCCTCATCATGTCGGGGTCGATCCGCCCCGGCGACTTCGTCAGACTCGACGAGACGGCGGCCGAACTCGGCGTCAGCGTCACACCGGTACGCGAAGCACTGCTGACGCTGCGCGGCGAAGGACTCGTCCAACTGGTCCCCCACAGGGGATACGTCGTTGCACCGCTCGATCGCACGGACATCACCGATCTCTTCTGGCTGCAAAGCGAGATCGCGCAGAAACTGGCCGTGCGAGCGACCGGACGAACCGACCCCGAAACCATCGCCGAGTTGACGAAGATCAACAACCAACTGGCGCGCGCAGTGTCCGACGGCGACGTCGAACGAATCGAGACGCTCGAGTTCACCTTCCACCGAACGCTGAATCTGGTCGCGAATGCGTCCAAGTTGTCCTGGTTCCTGCTCAGCGCGACGAGATACACCCCGGCACGCTTCTATTCCGCAGCGCCCGAGTGGGGTGTCGAAGCAGTCGCGAGTCACACGCGCCTACTCGCGGCGATCACCGCAGGCGACGCTGTCGCGGTGGGTGCCGAAACCCGTTCGCACTTCGACGACGGCGCGCAACGTTTGGTCGCACACCTGGAGACCACCGGAATGTGGGATTGACGCCGGGTAGCATCGAGCGACGAAGCCTCGCGACGTGAGCACATCGCGCACGCGGGGGGCTCTCGCCATTCACCCGAGATCGGCCGACAGTGGAGAGTTAATGCCCTACTTGCAGGATGCTGCGGTCGTCGTCGACTCCGTATACAAGTCGTTCGGGAACGTCTCCGCCCTCAACGGCATCAGCTTCTCGGCCGCACGCGGTCAGGTGCTGGGAATTCTCGGCCCCAACGGCGCAGGCAAGACGACGACGGTCAAAATTTTGTCGACTCTGATGCGGCCGGATTCCGGCAGTGCAACCGTCGCAGGATTCGATGTCACCTCCGATGCGCCTGCCGTGCGACGTTCGATCATGATGACCGGCCAATACGCCGCACTCGACGAGAACCTGTCCGGACGCGAGAATCTCGAACTCTTCGGCAGGCTCATGGGCCTTCGCAAGAGCGCGGCGCGCAAACGCGCCGACGATCTGCTCGAAGAATTCGACCTCGTCGAAGCCGGCCGACGATCGGTGCACGACTACTCGGGCGGCATGCGTCGCCGCGTCGACCTTGCATGCGGACTCGTCGTGCGGCCCGAGGTCGTCTTCCTGGACGAGCCGACCACCGGCCTCGACCCCCGTAGTCGCCAGGGTGTGTGGGCATTGGTCACCGCGCTGAAGGAACAGGGCATCACCGTGCTGCTGACCACGCAGTATCTGGAAGAAGCCGATCAGCTCAGCGACAACATCATCGTCATCGACAAGGGCACCGTCATCGCCGAAGGCACCGCCGATCAGTTGAAGTCCCGCACAGGTGGGTCCTACTGCGAGGTCGTACCGCTCGATCCGCTACAGGTCGCCGCGGCAGCAGATGCACTCGGTGAGCTCGTCCCCGCGACGGTTCGAGCCGAACTGAACGGGTCCGACCGCCTGTCGATCCCCGCACCCGACGGCGCTAACACCCTGTCGGAAGCGCTGCGCAGACTCGATGCCGCGGGCATTTCACTCGCCGATATCGCTCTTCGCCGCCCCTCGCTCGACGACGTGTTCCTGTCGATCACCGGCCACGCGGGCACCCACTCGTGACGGCGTCCACACTAGCGTCGGCGTCCATCTGGAGTGACGACCTCACGCACCGTCCGAAACCTACGGGCATGTCGCAATGGTGGACGCTCACCGCCCGCGTGCTGAAGATGATGCTGTTCAAGGGCGAATTGCTGATCGCGGTCATCATTCCGCTGATCTTCACCCTCAGCTTCTACCTGCCGCTGAAGTTCGTCATGTCGCTCGGTGGTATCGACTACGCGCAGTACGTCATGCCGATCATCGTGCTGCAGTCGATGGGCTTCACCGCGATGTCGACCGCACAGCGGTCGGCGGCCGAGGCGATGACCGGTCTGACCGCTCGGATCCAAACGATGCCTGTCGCACCGCTCGCAATGATCGGCGCGCGCATCGTCAGTGGGTTCGTCAGATCGTCCGTCGCGCTCGGTGCCTCGATCGGCTACGGCTACTGGATCGGCTTCCGGTTCAACGACGTGGCGCAGGGTGCGCTGTTCTGCGCGTTCGCGCTCGGAGTCAGTGTCGTGCTTTCGCTCGGTGCGGATGCGCTCGGAACGTTGACGAAGAGCCCCGCTGCGGTCAGCCAGGCAATCACGCTGCCGTATCTCATCCTCGGCATGCTGTCGTCCGGCTTCACGCCGGTCGACAGGTTTCCGGACTGGATCGAGCCTTTCGTCCGCAACCAGCCGATCACACATTTCGCCTACGTTCTGCGTGACCTTGCCGCAGGCGGAGTGACGGCCGAGGTGGCGTTGCCCGCACTACTGTGGCTCGGAGCCTTGGCGGCGATACTCGTGCCGCTCGGCCTGTGGGCAGGGACGAGACGCGAATGACCGAGACGCGAATGACCGGGACGCCCGCTCCAATGACTACAGCCACCTCCGCAAAACGGAAGGTGCGCTTCCCTGCTGTGCACCATCGGCTTGCCGAAAACTCGTTCGCAGCCTTGGTGCGGCACAGCCTCATCCATTGCAAGCGGTTGCTGTTCATGTGGCTCCGTGACAGCACGACTACGGTTCAGGCGATCCTGTATCCCGCCCTCACCCTGCTGATGTTCTGGGTGGTGCTCGGCGAGCAGATCACCAACGCAACCCGCAACGGCGCACCGAGTGTGTTCGGTACGACGGCCATGATCACGCTCATCGCGGCCATGACGGGGTCGCTGGTCAGCGCGATCGGGTTGCACGCCGAAGCGTCGTCGGGTCTGCTCGCGCGGTTCGCAACCCTGCCGATCCACCGCGCGTCCGGGTTGATCGGCCGAATGCTCGCCGAAGCCATCCGCATGACCATCACGACGGTTGTCATCATCACCGTCGGCGTCGTGCTCGGCTTTCGTTTCCATCAGGGTCCGGTCGCTGCTCTTGCGCTACTCACCATCCCCGTCATCTTCGGTATGGCCTTTGCGATGTTCGTCACCACACTCGGCACGGTCAAGACGAAAGCACCCCTTGTGGACATCGTCTCGATCGTCGTGACGCTGCTGATGTTCTTCAACACCGGATTCGTGCCGGTTTTCGCCTATCCGGTGTGGTTACAGGACACAGTGGCGAACCAGCCGATGTCCTGCGCGATCGACGCGATGAAGGGTTTGTCCTTCGGCGGACCCGTCGCGGAACCCCTTTTGAAGACGATCGTTTGGTCTGTCGGGATTATGGCGATTTTTGCCCTCCCTGCCATTCGCGGCTACAGTCGGGCCGCGAACGAAGGTCCATAACGATTTGTAATAAAAGAACCGTTATCATAACGAACTCTTTACATTTCGTACCTTTGATACCATGAGCACCACTAGTAACAGCACCGCTAGTGGTAGACATCCAGAGCTCGGGGGCGATGGCTCGCTGACCCCACGGCTCCAGGAGGCCTAGAACAATGACCATGCTGTCCCGACTATTCTGCGTAGCCGCAGCGGCGGCAGTGTCGCTCTCGGCAACCGCGGTATTGGGCCCGACAGCCGCGGCGGAACCCACTGTTCCCGGACCCTCTGTTCCCGGAACCAGCGCGACCGAACCGGTACCCGGGTACGACCTGATGGGCACGCCGCCCGAAGGTAGCAACGACTGGGATTGCAAGCCGACTGCTGCACACCCCCGGCCGATCGTGCTTGTGCACGGCACCGGTTCGAGCATGCAGCAGGTGTTCCCGGTCCTCTCCCCCGCCTTGAAAGAGGAGGGGTACTGCGTCTTCGCCCTCAACTACGGCGGCATACCGACCTGGTACAACCCGAAGCAGATCATCTGGGGTGTAGCAGACATCAAACGCTCGGCCTACGAACTGTCCACCTTCGTCGACGCGGTGCTCGCGCGCACCGGCGCAGGCCAGGTCGATCTGGTCGGACACTCGCAGGGTGGCGTAGTGGCGCGCCAGTATCTCAAGTTCGGCGGTGGTGCCGATACCAGCGATCCCGCCCGCAACAAGGTTGGCTCACTGGTGGCGCTCGGCCCGACCAACCACGGCACCACGTTCAACGGTCAGCAGCAGCTCTACAACGTGCTCGCGCAGAGCGGCCTCAGCGCCGACGTCATCAATTGGGTCATCTTCGGTCTCGCGGGCAGGCAGCAGCTCGTCGGATCGCGTCTCATCAACGACCTCAACGCGACGAGCGAAACGATGCCCGGCATCAACTACACGATCATTGCCGCGAAGGACGACGACGTCGTCACCCCGCCGGAAAGCACGTTCCTCGCTTCCGACGGTGGCAATGTCCGCAACATCTGGGTACAGGACGGTTGCCCCGGTCCGGTCGGCCACAGCGGTTTGATGTTGCTGCCCCGCCCGATATACCTGATTCAGACAGCACTCGACCCGGGTTTCGCGGACAAACACTCCGCGCCCTGCCCGTAACAAAACCGCAAGAAACCGGCCCTTCGCTCACGTGAGCAAAGGGCCGGTTTTGCTTTCGGTGCCGGTTTCAGATGCCCAACGGGCCTGCGATCACAGGCCAGGAGGACTTGAAGTCGTCTTCCCAGTAACCCCACGAGTGCGTTCCCGAGTTACGGAAGTTGTACGTCGCCGGGATGCCGAGCTGATTGAGCTTGTTCTGCATGTTGTGTGAGCAGTAGTTCGTCGCCGCTTCGATGATCCCACCGATGATGATCTGGTTCGCAATGCCCTCGCCACCCGGTAGGGCGTGCGGGTCGCCGACCTGGTCATGGATGCCAGGCAGTCCGTTGCCGCTGGAGATGTACAGAGCGGTACCGCGCAGCTTTTCGGCATGGATGTAGGGATCGTTCTCCGCCCACATCGGGTCGTTGTCGGCACCGTACATGTTCTTCACCTTGCCGCCACCCCAGGTTTCGACCGTCAGCTTCACGAACTCCTGACCGATCGGATCGGCGGTCTGCGCACAGCCGCTGTAGGACGCGACACTCTTGTAGAGACCGGGCGAAGACTGCGCGACGTTGAGGACCGATGTGCCCGAGGAGGACAGGCCTGCGATCGCGTTGTTGCCGTCGGTACCCAAGCCGGCGTCGATGATCGGCGGCAACTCCTGTGTGAGGAACGTCTTCCACTTGTTCGTGCCGAGGACGGGGTCGGGGCTCTTCCAGTCGGTGTAGTAGCTCCACGCTCCGCCACGAGGCGACACCGTGTTGACGTTCTTGTCGTCGAGAAACTCACCGACTGTCGTGCGCAGTTTCCAGGACGCAGCGTCGACGCCGCCGCCTGCACCGTTCAGCAGGTACAGCGTCGGGCGCGGAACGCTCGAGTCAGCGGGGCGCTGCACCTCGACCTCGAACGTCTCGTCCATCGAAGCCGAGTGCACATAGATCGACAGGTTGCGGTTGTCGTGCACGACGACCTTCTCCACGTACGAGCCGTTCGCGGGAGTGACGTTCGCAAGCAGTGCACCGTTCGCGATGACGGGATCGCCTGCAGCATTTTGGGCTCCGACGAGCGGGAGCAACAGCAACGCTGCGCCTACCAGGGCGCTCTTCGTAGCCATCGACGATCGACGGGACGCGGAACGTCGCATCAGAAAATCCACCTAACGTTGGTACTTCTTCGAATCCAGGCATCGTAGCTGGACGGAATCCTCCTTCGACTCACGCCGTCCGGAGCCTGTCGGCTCGACCACTCGACGAAGAGGATCGAAGCAGTTCGCCGACAGTCCCGTCGAAACCTGCAGCAAAAACCTCGAGTACCCGCGCGAAGTGCGTTACGACACGCCCGACGGTCGCTGCATCGAACACCGCGGGCGGAAAGATGAGCACACCTTCCACACCGGCCGGACGGCGATCCGCGGTGTAGTGGTCGCGGATGGCGAACTCCAGATCGTGTTTGGCCCGCACCGCTGCGATGGGATAGGAAGTCAAGCCGACCACACCGTCGACCACGTGCGCGTCGGCAACGATGGTGTGCAGGATCAGCGTGGCGCGGAACAGCGGTTCGGACGTTGCTGCGCCGTGCTCCCGCAACGCCCGAAGCAAACGCGGGTTGGACGTGTCCGGATGGGCGAAAGCGCCGAACACTACCTCGCGGACCTCCCGCAGGTACTCCGCAAGGGGGTCCGAGTCGTCGAACCGGATTCGCATCAAGACGTCGTCGGAGAAATTGCCGACGAGATCGTCGAGCCGCTCGTCGCTACGGCCGGCGAGCGAGGTGGCAACAGTGACATCGGAGCTTTCCCCGAAGGCACCGACGACCAGCGCGAACGCGGCTTGCAGAACCATGAACAGACTAATTCCGCGCTGTTCGGCAATGGCAAGAAGCTGCGCGTGCAGCAGGCCGTCCAGCGCGAACGGGATCGTTTCGCCCGCCGTGCACCGCACCGTCCCGACCGGTCGATCCGTGGGAAGATTCAGCCGAGCTGGGCGGTCCGCGAGTGTCGCGAGCCAGTACCGCAGCGCAGCGCCTGCGGGACTGTCAGCGTTCCGCTCGTCCCCGAGTTCGGCGCGTTTGTCCATGGCGTAGTCGCGGTAGCGAAGCGGCAGCGCGGGCCACGGCGGCGCAACACCGTTGCGGCGAGAGTCGTACGCCACAAGCATGTCTCGAAGCAGAGGGCCGAACGAGAATGCGTCTCCCGAGATGTGATGCAGCACGATGACGAGAACGGTGCGATGCGACCCGGTCTCGAACAGCCGTAGCCGCAGCGGTAGCTCGATCGTCACATCGAACCCACGATGGACGAACGACTCGATAGCACTGTCGAGCGCGACCGCCGACGTCCGCACTGTTTCCAAATCCACAACGATGTCGGACATCGGGTCGACAACCTGCGCAGGTCCGTAGCACGTCGACGGGTACCGCGTCCGCAACGGCTCGTGCCGCTCCAGCACGTCGCGTACGGCAGCTTCGAGGTGCGGGGTGTCGATCTCGTCGACGATCTCGAAGGCAGCCTTCATGTTCCCGTCGCCGTTGCGATTACCGACGACGTCGTGCCACATCCTTTCCTGCGCGGGCGCCAACGGAATGTGCTGTGCCAGTTCGTCGATGCCGATCGAGCTTGCGGCGGGATCCTGGTTCCACTCCGCATACGCGGTATCGCTGAGGTCCAGCGGTCGCCAGGTCGGCTGCGGTCCTGCGGCACGCTCGGCATAGGCAACCGCCAGTTCCGCTGTGAGGCCGCGCATCGAAAGTTCGTCGGCGACGATGTGGTGCGCGACGAAACCGAGCACGTACTCCGACGGCTCGGCTGCCACACCTGGCCCCGCATCGGCCGGTTCGATTCGAAAAAGCCTCGCACGCAACGGAACTTGCGACGCGATGTCGAAACCCGTGAGGGCGAGATCGAGAAAGCGTCGGAGCAGGTCCGGTGCAGGAACGCTTTCGACCTCGAGTTCGGGAAACGCTCGGGCCGCGGCAAGCACCACCGGATAGGGCCCGTCGTAGCCGGTCGGGTAGTACGTCCGCAGCGATTCGTGTCGTTCCACGACAGCCTGCGCGGCCTCTGCCAACGCCGACACATCGAGACGACCGCTCAGACTTACGGCAAGCGGAATGTCGTCGATCGCCGACGCGGTGTCGAACTGGTTCTCGAACCAATACCGCTGCTGCGCGATCGACAATTCCGAAGTCTGCCGTGTTTCGTTGTCCCACAAAGGATCTGCACCAGCAGATTGCGCCGGTGCCGCGGCTGCAAATCCGGCGACCGTCGGCGCATCGAACAACGTCGGGACCAGAATCCGAATACCGATCCTCGCTCCGACACGGGCAACCACCTTGACGGCCGTAAGTGAATCGCCACCGAGAGCGAAGAAATTGTCGTCGGCTCCTACCCGCGCGACACCGAGCACGTCGGCGAACACCTCCGCGACGACCCTGCTCGGTCGGCGTACTCGGCAATCGGTACTCGCAGGCCGGCCTGCCAGGCTCGGGCAGAGCGGCTCGATCGAGTTTGCCGGCCGGGGTGAGCGGAAATTCGGCGACCACCACGAACGTGGACGGAATCAGCTGACGCGGTAGCCGCTCGGCCAGGTAGCGACGCAACTCGACGAGGTTCGGTGTCGCATTCGACGCAGTGATCAGGTACGACGCGAGGTGCGCCGCAGCCGAATCGGCTTGTCGGACAATCGTTGCCGACATCGACACAGCCGGAAACGTCGTGATCGCGGCATCGATCTCGCCTGTTTCGATGCGGAAGCCACGCAATTTCACCTGCGAGTCGTTGCGCGCGACGAAGAATAGAACGCCATCGTCGTCGCGCCGCACCAGATCACCGGTTCGATACAGGCGGGCGCCCGGGTCACCGTATGGATCGGCAACGAACCGGGAAGCGGTCAACGCCGACCTCATGTGGTACCCCCGTGCCACACCACTACCGGCGAGGTACAACTCGCCGACCACGCCGAACGGCACCGGCCGCAGCTTGGCGTCCAACACGTACTGCCGCACACCATGAATCGGCCCACCGACGGAGACCTCGGCACCCGCGACGAGCGGCGCGCTGATGTTGCACGCCACCGTCCCCTCCGTCGGACCGTAGGCATTGATGAACGTCCGAACTACGCCGGAGCCGACCGGCCGTGCCCAGGATTCGACCAACGCAGGTGGACACACGTCACCGCCGACGACGACAACTGCCAAATCATCCAGTCCGGACGGGTTCAGCGAGGCCAGCGCCGCCGGAGTGAGGAACGCGTGGGTCACGCGCTTCCTCGCGCAGCAGTTCCGCCAGGTCCGGACCCCCGAGCACGTGCGGCCCCGCAACGACCATCGTCGCTCCCGCGCCGAGCACAAGCAGCCATTCCAGAATCGAAGCATCGAAACTTGGCGACGCGAAGTGCGGTACGCGAGAAGCAGCGGTCACGCCCGTCCTCGTCCGCAACTCGTCGGTCAGGTTCTGCAGACCGGAGTGCGTAACGACTACGCCCTTCGGCGTACCCGTCGACCCCGACGTGTAGATGACGTAGGCGGGATGCGCCACCTGCAAGGTTCGGATTCGGTCCGAGTAGCTCACAGGGTGTGACGGCTGCTCGGCGAGGGCACGTCGCGACCGTTCGTCGTCGACCACGAACCACTCGACGGTGTCGGGCATCGACGGTCGAACGCCGGCGATCGTGATGCCGATGGTCGCGGCGGAATCCGCCAGGAGGAACTCGATCCGCTCGGCTGGATAGGACGGATCGACCGGAACGTAGGCCGCTCCCGACTTGGCAACCGCCCACAGTGCGCTGATCGACGCGAGGGATCGTGGCAACGCGACAGCGATACAGTCGCCCGGACGTGCTCCGCGTGCGATGAGGACGCGGGCAAGCCGCGACGACATCACGTCGAGATCGGCGTACGTCAACGACTCCGTGTCGCACACCACAGCGATTGCCGCCGGATCGAGTTCGACTGCGGCAGCGATCAATTGCGGTGCCAGCGCAACTTTGTCGCGACGCCGACCCTGGCGGGCAGTCCTCTCTTTGCGCACGATCGCTCACCCACGTTCCTCGCTGGACCTCCGCGGCCTGCGAGGATCGGACGGAGCGTAGCGGCCGAGTGTTAAATCTAGGTGGCCAGCCAATCGGGAAAACTTCCCGCAAACTCCACGACGTCGTAGTTTCCACCCAAGCTGACGTCGGCTGCGTGTGCATTGTCACCAATTGCCACTACCGCAACGAGATCTGGTAGGTCGGGTGCGGTGACTCCACTCAACAGGTCGACGCCCGCGAACAGGTGTGTCACCCAATCCTGTTCGAGCACGTCGCCGAGATCGGAGCCGTCGGGTTCGACCTCAGCAACGACCATTGCGGCGCCGGTGGTCCCCGCGAGCACGAACTCGACAACGGCCGCCGCCGAATTCACGCCGCCGACATACAGCAGACGTGAGTCGTAATCGACGGATAAGGTGGCTCGGGCGCGATCGACCACTGCGGCAAGCGAGTCGAACGACACGACCAGACCTGCGTCGGTTCCCGCCCCGACGACGATCGCCGGATCGTCTCCGCGCAGTGGCCTCAGGCGGTTCGCGTAGGTGATCGGTCTTGCGGACTGCTCGGCGATCTGCGCCGCCGTCTCGTCGTCGTCGAGAATCACCCATGTACTCACACCGGCCGATCCGGCTACACCGTCGAGCGACGGCCGGTACGCGGCCGTTGTTACTGCGATGGGCGTGCCGACGTCACTCGACGCGACCTCTGCATTTGCAGGATCCACAGCGACGATTGCCGCACCGGCTTTCAACACCGCCCAGCCTGCGATCACCGAGTCGACGCTCCGATCCAGCGCGACGAGCACACCCGACCCCGGACCGCTGCCGTGTTCGATCAGCACTCGCGCCAACTGCGACGACCGCTGATCCAATTCCTGATACGACACCTCGTCTTCGCCGATCGCCAATGCCGGTGCGTCGGGACCGTCTTCGACAGCCGACACCAACTGCTGAGTCAGCGTTGTTCCCGACGACGATTCGGTCGGCGCCGCGGGTGCCGTGACCGCGCGATCTGCTGCCGCCAGCTGTTCCCGTTCGGCAGCATCGAAGATGTCGATGTCGCCGACGGTCGCATCCGGGTTGTTTCCGACGGTTTCGAAAATGCGCACCAGCCTGCGGCCGAAGCCGGCCGCCGTCGACTCGTCGAACAAATCCTTCGCGTAGGTGAAGATCGCGTCGAGTTCGCCCGGGCTGCCGTCCTCGTTGTGCCTGCCCTCGATCGTCAGCTGCAGGTCGAACTTGGCTGCGAGGTCGCCGGTGTCCAGCGCGCTGACGCTCAGGCCCGGCAATTCGAGGTGGACCGGTTCGAGGTTCTGGAAAGCCATCGCGACCTGGAACAGCGGGTGATACGACTGCGCGCGGGCCGCACCGAGTTCGTCGACGAGCTCCTCGAAGGGCAAGTCGGCGTTGGCAAACGCGGACAGGTCGGCGTCGCGCGCCTGATCGACGACCGCGCTGAACCCCGCTGCAAGGTCGATTCGGGTCCGCAGTGTCAACGTATTGACGAACATGCCGACCAGATCGTCGAGCGCCTGCTCGCCGCGACCCGCGATCGGGGTGCCGATCGAAATATCCGTCGTGCCCGACATCCGCGCCAACATCACGGCAAGGCCCGCGTGCACGACCATAAACAGCGATGCGTTGTGCGCGTGGGCAATTGCGACCAACTGTGCATGCACCTCGGCCGGAACGGTGAACGCGACCGACCCTCCAGCCATCGACGGCTGTACTGCACGCGGTCGATCGCTCGGCAACGCCAACTGATCGGGTGCTCCCGCGAGGGCCTGCTTCCAGTACGCCAGTTGCGCGGCCGCAATCGAGCCCTCCTGGTCGACCGTGCCGACCAGTTCTCGTTGCCAGAGTGTGTAATCCGCGTACTGCACTTCGAGCGGACTGCCTTCCGGCGCTCCCCCAGCCACACGTGCGGCGTAGGCGACCATCATGTCCCGTGCAAGCGGTGCCATCGAAGCACCGTCCGCCGAGATGTGGTGGACAACCATCGCGAAGACGTACTCGCCTGGCGCTGCCCGGTAGAGCTTCGCCCGCAGCGGTGCTCGTTCGGCAACGTCGAAGCCACGGGAGACCAGCTCGACGATGCTCGGATACACATCGGCGTCGTCGATGACCGACAGTTCCAGTCCGGCGATCACCTCTGCTGCTCCGAGGATGTCCTGATACGGCACAACATCTTCGACGGGATACCTGGTGCGCAACGACTCGTGTCGTTCGATCACATCACCGATCGCGAGTATCAAGGCCTCGACGTTCAGGTCACCGGACAGCTTGATCGCCAGCGGGATGTTGTAGGCCGCCGAATCCGGATCGATTCGGTTCAACACCCACATCCGTTGCTGCGCAAGCGACAACGGCACGTGATCGGGCCGATCGACCCGTGTCGGGCCGCGTCGGACGCCACCACCCGAACCTCGGACGACCCGCGCTGCGAGCGCCCCGACCGACGGTGACTCGAACAACTCCCGTACGCCGAGTTGCGCGTCGAGCGCTTCGTTCAGCCGGGCAACCGCCCGCGTCGCGACGAGCGAGTTACCACCGAGGGAGAAGAAGTCGTCGTCGACCCCGACCCGCTCCGCGCCGAGCAGTGTCGCGAACACTTCGGCGACGGTCTGCTCGATCGGCGTTCCCGGCTCGCGGAACACCGTGTCGCTCACGAACTCCGGTGCAGGCAGCGCATTGCGGTCGAGCTTGCCGTTCGGTGTCAGCGGCAAGGCCTCCAGTGCTACCAACACATCGGGAACCATGTATCCGGTCAGGAAGCCACCGACGAAAGTACGCAGTTCGGCGGTATCGATCGCCGCGTCACGTCCCGCCTCGGGCACGACGTACCCGATGAGACGTTGGCCTGCGTGCTCGTCCGTTCTGATAAGCGCGACAGCTTGCGCGATCCCGTCGTAACGCAGCAATGCCGATTCGATTTCGCCGAGCTCGATGCGGAAGCCACGCAGCTGCACCTGCTGATCACTGCGGCCCGCATACTCCAACTGCCCGTTGGCATTCCAACGAGCAACATCGCCGGTGCGGTACATCCTGGTTCCGGCGGGTCCGAACGGGTTCGCAACGAAGCGGCCGGCGGACAGTCCCGTTCGTCCGAGATAGCCACGGGACAACTGCTGCCCCGTCACGTACATCTCGCCGGGAACGCCGACGGGGACCTGCCGCAGTCGTGAATCGAGAACGTAGACACCGAGGCCGGGCAGGCCGGTTCCGATGACACTCGACGACGTCTCCTGCGCCAGTTTGCGATCCAGCTCGAGGTAGGAAACGTGGACCGTTGTCTCGGTGATGCCGTACATGTTCACCAGGCGCGGAGCGTCGTCGGCGTGCCGTTCGTACCAGCGCCGCAGCTGGCGCAGGTCGAGCGCCTCGCCTCCGAACACGATGTAGCGCAGTGCAAGATCGTCGGACGGATTCGCACGATCCGCTTCGGCAAGCTGATAGAACGCCGACGGCGTCTGGTTGAGCACCGTCACCTGTTCCCGACGCAGCAGGTTCAGGAACTGATCGGGCGAACGTGAGGTGAGGTAGTCGACGACTACGACCGATCCGCCGGTCGAGAGTGCCGCCCAGATTTCCCACACCGAGAAGTCGAACGCAAACGAGTGGAACAGCGTCCATACATCGTTGTCGTCGAAACCGAAGGCGGGCTGCGCATTCGAGAACAACTCGACAACGTTGCGATGCGCTACCGCGACACCCTTCGGCACACCCGTCGAACCCGATGTGTAGATGACGTATGCCGTGTTGTCCGGTCGGAGCGGACGCAACCGCTCGTCGTCGCTGATCACGGCCGACGAGAATTCCGACAGGTCGAGCGAATCGATGGCGAGAGTCGGGACATCCGTCGACGGCACTTTGTCCTGCTCCGACGACGTCGTCAGGATGCATGCCGGTGCGGCATCGGACAGGACGAATTCCAACCGCTGCTTCGGGTACGTCACGTCGATCGGCAGATAGCCTGCGCCCGTTTCGATTACGGCAAGCAACGCGACGATCAGCTCGGCAGACCGTTCGATGGCAACGGCAACAAGCGTCTCCGGACCGACTCCCTCGGCAATCAGCCTCCGCGCCAAACGGTTTGCTTGCGCGGACAGCTCGCCGTAGGTCGTCGACGTTCCGTCGAATCGAACCGCAACCGCGTCGGGACGACGGCGGACCTGCTCGTCGATGAGCTCGACGAGAGTCGCACCCATCGAGTCGTGTGCCGCGCTAGGTCCAGGCAGCAATGCCAGTTCGGTCGCACTGAGCAGCTCGATATCGCCGACAGCCCGACGCGGTTCGGCTGCGACCGCGCCAAGAATGGTGGCGAACCGCTGCGCGAACGTACTGACCGTCTGCTCGTCGAACAGGTCTGTCGCATAACTGATCACACCGGACAGGCCGGCACCCGCGATGTCGTCACCGACCTCGGCGAGTGTGAACTGCAGATCGAATTTGGCTACAGGCACGTCGAATTCGACGCCCGACACGGCCAGACCCGGCAGGTCCAACGAAGGCGATGACATGTTCTGGAACGCCAGCGCGACCTGGAACAGCGGATGTCGCGCGGCTGAACGATCCGGATCGAGTTGTTCGACCAGTCGCTCGAACGGCACGTCGGCGTGCCCGAACGCTCGAACGTCGGTCTCACGAACGTCGGCAAGCAATGCCTCGAACGGAGCGGCGGGATCGATGTCGGTGCGCAACACCAGGGTGTTCACGAACATGCCGACAAGTCCGTCGAGTTCCGCTTCGCCACGGCCTGCGATCGGGGTTCCGATCGTGATGTCTCGTGTCCCGGACAGCCGCGCAAGGAGTACAGCCAGCGCCGCGTGCACGACCATAAACAGCGTCGAGTTCTGTTTGCGCGCAATCTCGTTGAGCCGCCGATGCACGTCCGCAGGGATCTCGAAGGCAACGTTCGCACCGCGGTAGCTCGAGGTTGCAGGCCGCACATGATCGGTCGGCAGCTCGAGTTGCTCGGGAAGTTCGGCCAACTCGGAGGTCCAGTAGGACAGTTGCTCGGCTAGCAGAGATCCCTCGTCGGTTTCGTTGCCGAGTAGAGCGCGCTGCCACAGCGAGTAGTCCGCGTACTGCACTGCGAGCGGCGGCCATTCGACGTCGCGACCATGCGACCGCTCGACATATGCGACCATCACGTCGCGCGTCAACGGCGCCATGGAGAAACCGTCGGCCGAGATGTGATGGACAACGAACACCAGCACGAACTCGCGCTCCGAGCACTGCAGCAGCTCTACTCGGAACGGCGGCGCCACAGTCACATCGAAGCCTGCCGATATGAGTGAGGCGATACGAGCAGGTACGTCCGCCTCGGCAACGGCGACTACATCGAGTTGCGGTTGCACATCGGAGCGCGGTGAAATGCGTTGCCAGCCTTCACCGTCGAACTCCGGGTAGCTGGTCCGCAGCACTTCGTGCCGATCGACGAGATCACCGATCGCGAGCCGCAGTGCGTCGACGTCCAATTCACCGGACAGCCGTACCGCCACCGGAATGTTGTACGCAGCGGAGTCCGGCTCGAAGCGGTTGAGGAACCACATCCGTTGCTGCGCAAGAGATAGCGGCACCCGATCTGGGCGCGGCTGCGGCGTCAGCGGAGTTCTGCCACCGGATCCGGAATGCTTCTCGACCAGTGCCGCTAGCCTGCCGACAGTCGGACCTTCGAACAGCACTCGCACCGGCACCTGGGTGTCGAGCGCAGCGCCGACCCGAGCTGCCACGTGGGTCGCGAGCAGCGAGTTGCCGCCAAGCGCGAAGAACGAATCGTCCACCCCGACCCGCTGTACCCCGAGCACCTCGGCGAACACGTCCGCGATCGCTTGCTCTACAGGCGAACTCGGCGCCCTGAAGGCGGCCTCGCTGGCGAACACCGGCGCAGGCAGAGCTTTTCGATCCAACTTGCCGCTCGGGTTCAGCGGCATCGCGTCGAGCACAAGCAGGGTCGACGGCACCATATAGACCGGCAGATCGCCTGCGATGGCGTCGGTCAGCGCTGCCGGGTCGAGATCGGCGCCGGCATCAGCGACGACGTAGCCGACCAGCTGATCGCCCAGCGCCGAATCCGAATGCACGATGACGGCGGATTGCCGCACACCCGATTGCCTGAGCAGAGCTGTTTCGATCTCGCCGAGCTCGATCCGCAGACCGCGAACCTTCACCTGGAAGTCCGTACGTCCGAGGTACTGCAGATCTCCGGCTGCATTCCAGCGCACCAGGTCACCGGTCCGATACAGGCGAGATCCACTCTCTCCGTACGGGTTCGCCACGAACCGATCGGACGTCAGGTCAGGCCGACCGAAGTAGCCGCGCGCAACCTGGCGACCCGCGAGATACAACTCTCCCGCGACACCGACCGGAACCGGATGTAAACGCTCGTCGAGAACCACGGCCTGCGCGTTCCAGACCGGTCCGCCCATCGGCACCGACGACACGGTGTCGTCGTCGACAGCTCGGTGGGTCGCGTGGACGGTGAACTCGGTTGGTCCGTAGAGGTTGAATGCCGCGGCGGAACTGACTCGACGTAGCGCCGCTACCGTCGCACCGGGAAGCGCCTCACCGGCAATCAGCACCGTTCGAAGCGAATCGATCTGTCCAGCAGCGACACTCGCTACGAACACCGACAACATCGATGGCACGAACGATGTCATCGTGACACCTTCGGCGGCGATGACGTCGGCGAGATGGGCGGGATCACGGTGGCCGTCGGGGGTCGCTACAACAAGTCGACCACCCGTGACGAGCGTTCCGAACAGTTCCCAGACCGAGACGTCGAACGTCGACGGAGTCTTCTGCAACACCACATCGGACGATCCGACTCCGTATTCGGTTGTGATCCAGAGCAACTGGTTGACTACCGAACCGTGGCTGACGGCGACACCCTTCGGGCGGCCCGTGGAACCGGACGTGAAAATAACGTATGCAGCGTTCGACGGCCGCAGCGGCGCAAGACGATCGTCGTCGGTGAGCACCGCATCGGAGAACGCATCGAGGTCGACTGTGTCGACGCTGATGACAGGAACGTCGACCGCGACTGCCACACCGTCCGCGGCGGTGGTCAACACACAGATCGGTGCCGCCGTGTCGAGGACGTACCCCGTCCGCTCGGCGGGATGGTCGGGGTCGAGCGGAACATAGGCACCACCGGCTTGCAGTACCGCGTACATCGCGGCAACCATGTCGACCGAGCGCCGCATGCCAAGTGCCACCAGGGATTCCGGTCCGACACCCTGTGATATCAGGTACCGCGCAAGCCTGTTCACACGAGCGGCGAACTCGGCGTAGGTGACCGACTCCGCACCGAACGTCACCGCAACCGCATCAGGTGTGGCCACGACCTGCTTGTCGAACAACGACACCACAGTCGCAGCCTCGTCCACAGCATGCTCGGTCGCATTGAAGCCGCTCAGCACAAGCGCGCGCTCGTCGGCGTCGAGCAACTCGATGTCACCGACCGCTACGGCAGGATTCTCGACAACGGTCTCGACGATCCGCAGCAGCTTCGCACCGAGCGCAGCAACGGCGGACTCGTCGAACAAGTCGTTCAAGTACTGGAACGTGAATTCCAACTCGGCACCGAGCACCGCGAGCAGCGTCAGTGGGTAGTGCGTCACCGTCGTCATGTCGACTCCGGTGACCCGCATACCCTCGATCGAGTTGGCCGCCGCAATGCCGGCCGTATCGACGGGGTAGGACTCGTACACGAGCAGCGTGTCGAATTCCGCTGCTGCGCCAACGGCGTCATGGATTTGTGCGAGACCGACGTACTGGTGCGCAAGCAGATCCGATTGATCGCGCTGCAGGCTGTCCAACGTTTGCGCGGCCGAGCGACCCGAATCCAGTTGCACCCGAACCGGAACCGTATTGATGAACAGACCGACCATCGACTCGGCACCGGCAAGTTCGGGCGAACGTCCCGAGACGGTGGTGCCGAAGACGACGTCGTCGCGACCTGTGTAGCGGCCGAGCAGCAGACCCCAGACGAACTGCACGACCGTGTTGACCGTGACCCCACGATCGGCTGCAAACGCGGTGAGCCGCGACGTGGTCGCTGAGTCGAGCGCGAAGGTGTACTCGCCTGACAGCGTTGCGATTTCACGTCCCGGCTCGACCGGTGCCAACGATGTCGGCTCGACGACCCCCGCGAGGGCGGTACGCCAGGCCTCGAGGGATGCGGCCTCGTCCTGCGCGGCGAGCCAGGCCAGGTAGTTGCGGTAGGACCGCACGGCAGGCAAGACAGACGCGTCGCCCGACGTTGCGTAGAGGACCAAGAGGTCCTTCATCAGCAACGGCATCGACCAGCCGTCGAGGAGGATGTGATGGTTCGTGACGATCAGTCGGAAGTTGACCTCGCCCAACGACACCATCGTGAACCGGATGAGCGGCGGACTCGCCAGCTCGAAGCGATCCTTTCGATCCTGCTCCAGGATGTCTTCGAACTGCGCGTCCTGGTCCGCCGCACTGCTCAGATCTACTTCAGCCCAAGGGATAGCTACGGATTCGAGCACGATCTGAACGGGCGACCCACCGGACCCCGTGACGAACGCTGTCCGAAGATTCGCGTGCAGATCGAGCAGAGCCTGGCCCGCCGTCCTGAGGCGGTTTCGATCGACTGCGCCTTCGAGCTTCAGCACTACCTGCGATGTGTAGACGTCCACCGAGGCCGCCGCCAACGACGCGTGGAAGAGGAAGCCCGCCTGCAACGGTGACAGCGGCCAGATGTCGCTCACTGCGGGGAACTGCTTCTCCCACAGTTCGATATCGGTCTGGACGGTCCGCGCGAGCGGCACGTCGGAGGGTGTCAGGCCTGCCGCACCCGGCAGTTGCGCGGCCGTGACGATCGACTCGAGTGCAGTCCGCCAGAGCGTGGCGAGTTCGTCGACCGCCGCTTCGTCGAGCAGTGTCGAGGGATAGGCGAACGTCGCCGAAAGCGAGCCGCCGACCACGATCGCGTTGATGTCCACAGCGGCCATCGCGGGCATATCCGAATCCGGCAGCGCCGGTACATCTCCCAGATCCGATGCTGGAATCCAGCCCAACTCGCCGACGCCCTCCGGCAGATCCGCGGCGGAGATTCGGCCGAGATAGTTGAACCCGATCTGGCCGGGAACCTTGTCCGGAAGCGACGATGCGGACTCTGCATCGAGGTACCGCAGCAAGCCATAGCCGATGCCGTTGTCCGGCACCACACGCAGTTGCTCCTTGACCACCTTCAGTGCAGACGCAGCCGAGAGTCCACCCGCGAGTGCATCGTCGAGGTCGATCCCGTCGACATCGACGCTGACCGGATACACCGACGTGAACCAGCCGACCGTGCGGGAAATGTCGGCGCCGGGCGCGACGCCCTCCTCACGACCGTGACCTTCGAGCCTGATCAATGCTGCTGTCGAATCGACCCCTCGATTCGCCCGCCACTTCGCCAACGCGATACCCAACGCGGCAAGCAGAGCATCGTTGACTCCGCCGCGGAACGCTTCCGGCACCACGGTGAGCAAGGCCTCGGTGACGTCCGACGCCAGCTGCACCCGCACGGATTGCACCGTCGCGGCAGTGTCGATCAGCGGATCGAAGGCTCTGTCACCGAGAGCCGGGTCGACCGTCGCGGAAATCTGCTGCCACACAGGCAGTTCTGCTCTACGAGCAGGCTCTTGCGCGGCATCGGCGAGTGCGTGTGCCCAGCGACGCACGGACGTGCCTACCGCAGGCAACGTCGGTGTCGCTCCGGCGCTGATCTGCGCCCACGCTGCAACAAAGTCCGGGATCAGGATGCGCCACGACACACCGTCGACGATCAGGTGATGAGCAACGACGATGAGTCGGCCCTTGCCACCGTCGGATGGATCGAGCCACACGAACTGCAGGACGACCCCTGCAGCCGGATCGAGCCGCGTGAGAGCAGCCTCCGTCGCGTCAGCCGCGATCGACTCGAGGTCGTCGGCGCCGAATTCGACGCGCTGCACCAAGCTCGCAGCCTCGACCGCCCCAACGAGCAACACCTCGAGGTGCCACTGCCCGGCCGCGTCCGCGAACAAGCGAGAGCGCAACATGTCGTGATGGTCGACGACCGCGCCGATCGTTGCCACAACGCCGTCGCTGTCGATGCCGGCCGGAAGTTCCAGTGTCAGAGTCTGATTGAACCGATCGAAACGGCCACGGTCGACCATGTACCGCACTACTGGGAGCAGCGGCAGCTCTCCAATGCCCCCACCGTCGAGCTCGGCGAGCACAGCGGCAGGACCGGCTTCGGCGGCGGACGCAACCGCAGCAAGGCCCGCAACCGTACGGTGCTCGAACACATCCCGTGGGCTGAAGACGATGCCACGAGCCTTGGCGCGTGAGACAACCTGGATCGACACGATGCTGTCGCCGCCCAATGCGAAGAACGAATCGTCGACGCCGACCCGCGGCAAACCGAGCACCTCGGCGAACACGTCGGCGATCGTCTGTTCGGTCGGATTGCGCGGGGCGCGGAAGTCGGTCGCGCCTTCGAATACCGGTGCGGGCAACGCTTTACGATCGAGCTTGCCACTGGGGTTCAGTGGCATCGCGTCGAGCACAAGCACCTTCGCAGGCACCATGTAGCCGGGTAGCTCGCGCGCAACGTCGTTGATCAGTGCCGTCGGGTCGAGGTCCACGCCCGCCGCCGCAACGACGTAGCCGACAAGTTGGTCGCCGATGTGTTCGTCGGAGTACACGATCACCGCAGCCTGACGAACGGACTCGTGCCGCGACAGTGTCGTCTCGATCTCACCGAGCTCGATCCGCAGTCCACGGACCTTCACCTGGAAATCGGTGCGGCCCAAGTACTGCAGCGCACCGGCCTTGTTCCAGCGCACCAGGTCGCCGGTTCGATACAACCGCGAACCCGCAGGCCCGAAGGGATTGGCGATGAAGCGGTCCGACGTCAGGTCAGGTCGACCGTAGTAACCACGCGCCAATTGTGTTCCAGCCATGTACAGCTCACCGGCAACACCGACCGGAGCCGGCCGCAGGCGTTCGTCGAGCACAAGCGCCTGCGCGTTCCACACGGCACGGCCGATCGGAACCGCGCCGTGTTCGGTACCGTCGATCGCGTAATGCGTTGCATGCACGGTGAATTCGGTCGGACCGTACAGGTTGTAGGCGCCAGCAGAGGACACGGCCCGCAACTCGGCAACGGTCGATTCGACCAAGGCTTCGCCCGCGATCAGTACTGCTCGAAGCGATATCACCGATTCGGCCGACACGTTCTCGGCGAATACCGACAACATCGACGGCACGAACGACGTCATCGTGACGCCCTCTGCCGCAATCACTGCTGCAAGATAGTCGGGATCGCGGTGGCCGTCGGGGGCAGCAATCACCAGCCGACCGCCGGTGATCAACGTGCCGAACAACTCCCACACGGACACATCGAAGGTGACCGGTGTCTTCTGCAGCACGACATCCGCAGGCCCGATGCCGTACTCCGCCGTAATCCAGAGCAGTTGATTGACAACCGAAGCGTGGCTGACCGCAACACCTTTGGGCCGACCGGTCGAACCCGAGGTGAACAGCACATACGCCGAGTTGGCAGGCCGCAGCGGCGCGATACGATCCGCGTCGGATACCGGTGCAGGCGAGAAGGTCGATACGTCCAGTTCGTCGATGTGCAGAACCGGCACATCGGTCTCAGCGGCGAAACCGTCCGCGCTGACAGTCAGCACGCAGACCGGTGCCGCTGTCTCCACCACGTATCCGGTTCGTTCGGCAGGGTGATCAGGATCGAGCGGCACGTACCCGCCGCCGGCCTTCGCAACGGCATACATTGCGACGAGCAGTTCGGTCGAGCGTCGCATACCGAGTGCGACGAGAGATTCGGGTCCGACACCGATCGAAATCAGATGACGCGCAAGCTGATTCACGCGCTTGTCGAACTCGGCATAGGTCAGTGATTCCTGACCGAACGTCACGGCAACGGCGTCAGGGGTAGAGCTCACCTGCGCATCGAACAACGAGACGATGGTCGCGGCCGGATCGACAGGGTTCACGGTCGCGTTGAACTCGCCCACTACGAGAGCGCGCTCCGCTGCATCCAGGAGATCGATATCGGCAACTGCCACAGCGGGATCCGCGACGATTGCTTCCAGAATCCGAGTTACCTTCAACCCGAGTGCGGCGACGTCGGACTCGTCGTACAGGTCGCTCAGATACTGGAAAGTGAATTCGAGTTCGCCGCTCAGCACGGCCAGCAAGGTCAGCGGGTAGTGGGTGATCGTCGTCATGTCGACACCGGTGATCGCCATACCGTCGATGGTGTTCGCCGCCGCAATTCCTGCGGTATCCACCGGATAGGACTCGAACACGAGCAACGAATCGAACTCCGCGCCGACGCCTGCTGCCGCATGTATCTGCGCGAGCCCGAGATAGTGGTGGCCGAGCAGATCGGCCTGTTCGGCCTGCACCCGCGACAGCAGGTCCGCCGCGGACTCGGTCGGCTGATATTGCACGCGAACCGGAATCGTGTTGATGAACAGTCCGACCATCGACTCGACACCCGACAGCTCCGGCGGTCGACCGGACACCGTTGCACCGAAAACGACGTCGTCGCGGCCGGTCAGGCGGCTCAGCAGAATTCCCCACACAACCTGCACGACGGTATTGACCGTGACACCGAGCTCGGCAGCGAGCGTCACCAGCCGCGCAGTCGTCTGCTCGTTCAGCTCGAAGCGGTATTCGCCTGAGAGACTGGTGATTTCGCGGCCACGCTCGATCGGAGCGACCATGGTCGGGTCGGTGACACCCGCCAATGCGGAGCGCCACGTGTTCACCGACGCGTCGAGATCTTGATCGGCGAGCCATGCGAGATAGTTGCGGTACGGGCGAACCGGCGGCAGAACCGACGAGTCACCTGACGCCGCATACAGGAACAGCAGGTCCTTCATCAGCAGAGGCATCGACCAGCCGTCGAGCAGAATGTGATGGTTCGTCACAACCAGGCGGAAGTCGCCGCCACCGAGCGTCACCAGCATAAATCGGATCGCGGGCGGGTCGGCAAGGTCGAATCGCGTCGTGCGGTCGACGATCAGCAGGCGTTCGAACTCGGCGTCGCGATCCGGATGGTCGGTCAGATCGACTTCGGTCCAAGGGATCTCGATCTCACTGAGGACGATCTGCACAGCCGAACCGGATTCGTCCGCGATGAAGGCCGTCCGCAGGTTCCGGTATCGATCAAGGACCGCCTGCCCTGCGTTCCGCAGCCTGTTCGAGTCGACGATTCCCTTGAGCGCCAGTACAACCTGCGCGGTGTAGACGTCGACGGAGGTGGCGGCAAGCAGCGCGTGGAACAGCAGTCCGGACTGCAGTGGCGCGAGTGGCCAAGCGTCGACAAGAGCGGGGAACTGCTCTTCCCATTGATCGATCTCGCGTTGTTGGGCGCCTTTCAGCAGCAGATCCGACGGCGTGCGACCACCCGCGACCGGGTCGGCGACATGCGTGGCGAGCGCTGAGAGCGCTTCGACCCACAGCTCCGCGAGACTCTGAACCTCCGATTCGGCGATTGCGCCAACGGGGTACGCGAAGGTGGCACGCAACGCCGCACCGGCTTCGGTTTCGGTGACGATCGCGTTGATGTCGATGGTCTTGTTCGCCGGCATGTCGGCGTCGCCCGGAGCATTCAAACTGCCGAGGTCGCCCGCTGGCAGCCAGCCGAGATCGCCCATACCCGAAGGGATATCGCCCGCCGAGATTCGACCAAGGTAGTTGAAGCTGATCTGCCCCGAACCCTTGCCCGACAACTCGGCCGCGGTTGCCTCGTTGAGGAACCGCAGCATACCGAATCCCATGCCCGAGTCCGGCACCGAGAGCAGCTGCTCCTTGACCGCCTTGACCGCAGTACCGACCGCATCAGCGCCCGCGAACGCGGCGTCGAGGTCGATGCCGCCGACGTCGAGCCGGACCGGGTACACACTGGTGAACCAACCGACCGTGCGCGAAAGGTCCGCGCCGGGAACGACGTCTTCTTCGCGGCCATGACCTTCCAGTTGCAGCAACGTCGACGTTTCCGTGACGCCGCGCTTGCGCCGCCACTGTGCAACCGCCAGCGCGAGCGCTGTGACGAGGCCGTCGTTGACGCCGCCGTAGAAGCGGTCGGGTACTACCGTCAGAACTGCTTTGGTCACCTCGACCGGCACGGCGACCTCGAGCCGCTCGACAGTCGACACCGTATCGATCGCGTTGTCGAACGGTCGATCACCGAGTGTGGGGTCGGGACCGTCGAGGATCGACTGCCACAGCGCAAGTTCGGCTGTCCGTGTCTGACTCGCTGCTTCTTCTGCCAGGCCGTGTGCCCAACGGCGTAGTGACGTTCCAACCGGCGCCAGTTCCGGTCGTGCGCCTGCGGACACCTGCGCCCATGCTGACACGAAGTCCGGCACCAGGATTCGCCAGGAAACTCCGTCGACGACGAGGTGATGCGCGACGACCAGCAACCGCCCCGACCTGGTCGCGCCGAAGTCCAGCCACACGAACTGCACCATCACGCCGGCTTCGGGATCCAGCCTGCCGAGCGCCGAGTCGAACTCCGCGGAGGCTCTTTCGGCGAACTCGTCGTCGGAGGTGCTCTCCGACAATTCGACCCGGTGCACCCACGGTCCGACGTCGACGGCGTTGGGTTCCGCGACGTCCATTCCCCAGCCACGTTCGTCGGAGATCAGGCGCGAACGCAGCACATCGTGCTTGTCGACAACCGCTGCGATGGTCGACACGACGCCGATTCGGTCGATGCCAGCGGGCAGTTCCAATGGAATCGTCTGGTTGTAGCGTGAGTAGCTGCCGCCGCGTTCGACCAGCAATCGTCCGAACGGGAGCAACGGCATCCAGCCGACGCCGCCACCACTCAGCTCGACCAATTCCTTTGCAGCAGTTGCCGAGTCCGCGGATTCGGCGACTGCCGCGAGACCAGCGACAGTGCGATGCTCGAAGACGTCGCGCGGTGTGAAGACAACTCCCCGTGCCTTCGCACGTGACACGACCTGGATCGACACGATGCTGTCGCCGCCGAGCGCGAAGAACGAGTCGTCCACACCGACCTGGCTCACCCCGAGCACTTCGGCGAACACGTCCGCAATTGTCTGCTCGACGGGCGTGCGCGGCGCCCTGAACTCCGCCTCACTTGCAAAAACCGGCGCGGGCAACGCTTTTCGGTCGAGTTTGCCAACCGGCGTGAGCGGCACCTCGTCGAGCACCATGATCGCCGATGGCACCATGTGCCGCGGCAGGATTTCGGATACGAAGGTGATCAACTCGTCGGTATCGAGCGTGTTCCCATGCGGCGCAAGTACGTACGAGACCAGCGATACCGCACCGGCGTCGCTGGTATGGCCGACTGTGACAGCGAACTCGACCTGATCGTGGGTGGATAACGCCGCGTCGACTTCGCCGAGTTCGATTCGGAAGCCACGGATCTTCACCTGGAAGTCGTTGCGTCCCATGTACTCGATGACCCGGGAGGTCGTCTCGTCCGTCGACGTTTCGGTCACCCGAACCAAGTCGCCGGTCCGGTACATCCGGGCCCCTGGCTCCCCGAAAGGGTTGGCAACAAATCGTTCTGCGGTGAGACCCCAGCGCCCGTGGTACCCCTGAGCCAGTTGAGCACCGGCAAGATACAACTCGCCCGCAACGCCGAGCGGTACGGGACGCAGTCGGTGATCGAGCACGAGCGTCGCCACGCCTGGAATGGCAGACCCGATCGTGATCGGCTCGCCCGGCCGCAACGGTGCGCTGCTTGTCGCGAGGATCGTTGCTTCGGTCGGTCCGTACCCGTTGTGGAAATCGCGTCCCGACGACCATCTGGCCACAAGTTCGGGACCGAACGAATCGCCTGCGACGACGACAACGCGCAGATCTTCCAATCCGGCCGGATCTACGGTCGCCAGGGCGCCCGGGGTGATCAATACGTGGCTGACCCGCTCGCTCCGCAACAGTGCAGCCAACTCGTCGCCACCGAACGCAGTCGACGGTGCAACGACCAGACATGCTCCCGACGTGAACGCCAGCAACAGCTCGAGCACCGACACGTCGAAGCTCGGGGAACAGACATGCAGCATCCGCGATTCCGCGGTGACGCAGTAGTGCTCCCGTTCTGCTGCGGCCACCGGACCGAGTCCCGTGTGCGTCACAACGACGCCCTTCGGCAGACCGGTCGAGCCCGATGTGTAGATGATGTAGGCCGCGTCCTCGGGATGCAGCGTGCGCAGTCTGTCTCTGTACGTCACCGGAGCGTCGAGCGCGGCCTCGACGCGCGCTGACGAGTCAGCGTCGTCGAGAACGAACCACGGGATCGAGTCGGGGAGGCCGTCCCGGTGCGAACCGACGGTGATACCGAGCGCGGCACCGGAATCGCCGACCATGTGCGCAATGCGGTCCGCTGGATAGGTCGGGTCGACGGGCACAAATGCACCGCCCGCTTTGGCGATTGCCCAAACGGACAACACAGACTCGATCGACCGAGTAACTCCGACCGCGACAACAGTGCCTGGACCCACTCCATCGGCGATGAGCACGCGCGCCAATCTCGACGACAAGGCGTCGAGTTCCCGGTAGGTCAGGGTCCGGCCTTCGTACGTGATCGCAGGTGCATCACCGGAGGATTCGACAGCCGCCGTCAGAAGCTGCGGCAGAAGAAGTGCACTGGACTTACGCCGCCTGGTTCCGCGCGCCGCGGGCCTTTCCCTCCGCGCCTCGCCTCGTGCCTTCCGTTCGCCTGACTCAGACGTGCTCATCGACCACACCGGAAGATGTTGCGGGAGTGGAAAGACTGCATCGAGTTGAGTCACCTTTCTGGAACGCACAGGTCTGGACGCCAACCGGGCCCCCATAAGCCTCTTAAAGGCTACAGACCGGCTCCAACGCGGGGGCTCGCTTGGTCCTCGAGTTGTATCGCTGCCGGTCACCGCGGTGTTGCAAGACAAGGGTGTGAGATAGGTCCACAGTGACATTGCCTCCGCTTCGCTCGGTGACATTGCCTCCGCTTCGCTCGGTGACATTGCCTCCGCTTCGCTCCGGGCGTTCGCAGCCCCCTAGTCACGGCCTTCCCTCCTCGACTCGCTGTGACATTGCCGTCGCTTCGCTCCGGGTGTTCGCTGCCCTCGAGACACGGCCTTCCCTCCTCGACTCGCTGCGCTCGCTCGTCAGTCCACGCCGTGCCGGGCCGCTCACGCGCTCGCTCGACAGTCCACGCCGTGCCGGGCCGCTCACGGGACAACTTCCCGGTTGCGCGCCTGGTCATGCTGCTGCCCTGCCTGGCCCTGCTCGGTTGTGGGCTGGGATGGGTTGTCGAAACGGATCTACAGTCGCGGGTGGAATGAACCAGGGATGACCATCGTCACCGATATAGACAACCCACTCCCCGTGGTGAATGACCCGGTGATGATGCCCGCACAGCAGGACCAGATTCGCGAGATCGGTTGCGCCGCCATCGATCCAATGCTCGATGTGGTGGGCCACGCACCACGCCGCGGGTCGACCGCACCCCGGCATCGCGCACCCCTCGTCCCGCGCCACGACCGCTCGGCGGGGTTTGGCCGGCACTACCCGTTCGGTACGACCCAGATTCACCGGCACATCGGAATCGTCGAGAGTGATCGCGGTGATGTCGCAGTCGCAGGCGAGTAGCCGGGCGGAGACGGTGGAAAACGGGCCCAGCCACGCCAACGCGACCCGACCCGCCCGATCCATCTTCGCACCGGCCGCGACCTGCTCGGCGGTGGCCGGGGCACAGGTGCAGCCCTGGCAGTGCCCACCGTCGGCGAGTTCCCGAACCGAGGCGGTAAGGGTGAGGTGTGGTTTCACGCCGCCTTCGGCAGGGCCGGCTCCGGAGCCGAGGTAGGCATCGAGCAGATCGGCGAACCCGTCAGCACGACGCCGCGCCGGACTGCGGTCGTCGGGGGTGCCGTCCTCGGCGGGGAGGGGTGCGGACAGCCCGGACAGGGCGCTGTGCAGTTTTTCGGCGGTCTCGATATCGAAATCGCCGCGCACGATGTGACGTCCAGAACGGTTGCGGGTCACCGTCAACTGATTGCGAGTCATATCTTCGGCAGCACACCCATCCACCTCCGGAGTGCTCAACGCCAGCAACAGTTCCTGCCCGCGCGCGGCGACTTTCGACGGTGGTCCGGCGAGGGCGACGTCGAGCAGGATCTGTTCGGCCGCGGTGCGGGCGGAGGGATCGAGTTCGGGGCAGGCGTCGTCGATCGCGGTGATTGCGGTGACGGCGGAGTGGGCGTGTTCGGCGGTGATGTCGCCGACCTGCAACGCTGCGGCGAGCAGCGGGAGGCTGGTCAAGGCGTGGGCCACGGCGACGGTGCGGTTGGCGTGGCCGCGGTCGAGGTGCCCGGAGTTGCTGAGCCAGGCAGCGGTCGAAGACGCGCCGAACTTCCGGCTCAGTTCCCGACGATCGATTTCCCCGGCAGCGCGGGTGATGAACCCGTCGATGACGGCGCGGGCCGTCACCATGTCGGCGACGGAGTCGACCAGTTCTTGGTCGGTGAAGTCGGTCACGGCCAGCGGTGTCAGGCGCATGACCTGCGTTGATACCTCTGTCACTGCCCCTGTGGTGACCGCCCCCGATTCCATGACTAGAACATACATACTGCTTATCTGCTTAAGTGGACTGATTCTTCAGAAGTCATCAAATGTGTTG